>JALHMV010000003.1 GCA_022843855.1 Patescibacteria group bacterium | reverse complement strand
CAAGCCCGGAAGCGTCGGACTCCGAAATCATGGCACAAAATTCAGAGTTAAGCCCGAAAATATCTGCCGCCTATACTTCAAAAAAGAACGGTTTAGTTGAATCAAGTATATAAGCCCCCAAAAAAAACTTCCCCGCTTTGTTCGCGTCGAGAATGACCGCTGGTTCGTGGTCCGCTCCTTCCCGTCGCGGGAAAAATACGCGAACGGCCGGAAGAGATATATCCAGATCAAACGACGGTGCACCCCGGAAACCGCGGAACGGGCTGCGGCGATCGCGGCAGAGATCGAGGCTGCTTTCTTTGTCGAGATCTCCCGAGCTGCCCAGCCAATGACGATCGCGATGCTTGCCGAGCGCTTCTTGGCGAGCAAGCGGGATTCTATCGCTCGCCGAACGCTCGAGATCTACGAGGAAATGTTTCGCCGGTTCGTGAATGGCCATCCGTTCGGCGAGGAGCTGGTGGTTGACGCCGATCCGCTGATGCTGCAGGACACCTTCGACTACTACAAATCGACCGGTGTGCCTGCGGTCACGCTCGGGCGTCTCAAAGCAACTCTGTCGGCAATGTTCAACCAGGCGGTCGCGTGGCGTCAGGTCGACGAGAATCCGGTCCGTCGCGTGCTCGTGCCGAAGCACAACAAGAAAAAGGCGGTCGTCATGGGCGAGAAAGAGGCAAAGACCTTCCTTGCTGCCTGTCGCGAGGGTCTCGCTTACTTCGTCTTCGAGTTCGCCCTTGAGACCTTCATGCGGCCGGGTGAGTACCTCGCCCTCCGGTGGTCGGATATCGACCTTGAGGAACGGCTGGTGTCGGTCAATCGGGCGATCGCGGTCAACTATCGTGGAGGCGGCTACGAGTTCAAAGAACCGAAGACGCGAGGATCCAAACGAGTGATCGCCATCAGCGAGCAGCTGGCGGAACGCCTGCTTGAGCACAAAGGCCGGCAAAAGGAATGGATCGCAGAGAAGGCAGCCATCGCGTCGGGCGAGGCCTTGCTCGCGCACATGCAGAAACGGGGCAAGAACTTCCGGAAGCGGTCGCGTGCAAAGAAGGTTGCCCGCGAGATAGCGCGCCGTGCGGTCGAGCTCGACCTCGTCTTTCCGGCATCGAACGGCGGTCCTATCTCTCGGATGAACCTACGGGCCCGCGAGTTTCAGGCCGTGCTCGACAAAGCAGGGCTGCTCGGCCGCGGGCTGACGCTCTACTCCCTGCGGCATACCGGTATCACGCTGTCATTGCTGGCGGGAGTGAATATAAAGGCTGTTTCGGAAAAGGCGGGCCACGCGAGCATCGGCATCACGCTCGACACTTACTCGCATGTCATTCCTGCGATGCGGCAGGAGGCGACGGATCGGCTGGCTGCTCTGTTGTATTGAGACGGCACTCCCGGCACTCCGTATGGTTGCCGCGGATCTTCCGGCCGCAGTGACAAGTGCGGATTTTCATTTTCTCGATCTTCGCTGTCCATGTCTCACGCTTATCCATCGTTCTTGATCATAGAGCGCGACCGGATCATCTCCTCGAGCTTGTCGAACCGGCCGTCGATCCGGCCCTCGAACTTATCGAACCTTTCCTTCAGGTTGTCAAACCTATCGGAGGTAACGTGGATGCTCTTGTCGTCGATGTGCTTTCCTACCTCTGATTCTAGATGTTTCACGTTTTGGGCCATAGTACCTACCTGCGTTGCCAGAGCTGCCTGGCTCTTTATCATCCACCACCCAACGGCCAACAAAGCCCCGAACATGGTGGACAGGAAGCCGAGTAAGATCCCGAGCGCGGTAATTATATGCTCCGCGACCCAGGTTGAGAGTTCGATTGCAAGTGTGGACATTTCCATTTCATTAGCTTGTGGGCGATTTGTCTTAAAATTAGCGGCCGGCTTTCCCTTCCGGCCGCTTCTCTGTGGTGAGCTCAACCGGTCAAACACCTTCTCTTGCTCGCTGATTGATGAACGGCTGATAAGTAGTTGGTTTGTTCGGCGGTATCGGCACTTCGGCGATCCAGCTTGTATAGTTGGCAAGCTCGGCCGAAGACACGACACGATGCCTAAATCGTATGGCTTTCGCGGGTTCGCTTTCGGGCATCGGTACAGCGGCCACAACGCCCGAAAGGTCGGGAGCAACGCTCTGCGTCACATCCTGAACCTCTTCGGAGGCCGCGGCCGTCGTCGATGCCGACTGCTCGCCTGACGAAACCACTACGAAAGCCGCGAACGCGAACAAGATCGCGAACGCAAATGCTATGACTCGTATGTGTTTCATGCTTTTTCTCTCCTTTTGTTTTTTACGATGTCCTTTCGGCCATCTATCTAGCCGGCCGCGTTACCTGACCGGTCACCCACTTCACTTCGCCGACGCCAAATGCGTCAGCCAAATCCTTCGACCCTTCGACCTCTCGCCCTTCCGGTAGCTTCACCATTTCCTCAAAGCCGCCCTCGAGCGCCGAGGCCGGCCGCGGGAGCAGCGGATGCCCCGGCCCGTGGACTATCGTCGCATTAAACCATGCGTAACCGTCGTATGGCCCGGTCGTGCGGTATTTCTCGGTGTACGGGAAGTTCGCTAGAAAGGCGTGATCGCCGCCGTAGCGAACCGCATTGACGAGCACGCTCGTGTCGGGGCAGACGTACATCCATGCGTAGTTCGGAACAGATATTTCCGTCCCGATGCTCAGGACCATCTCGGCCGCGAAGATCACAGAGATGCCATCCGGCACTCCGACGCCTTTCGTGTTGTATTGATCCCATTCGGTTCCGTCGTAGTAAGGCCCGCCGTTGATAACAAAGCTAGGCGTCCGGCTGACCGGGGACGGTATGCAGGGCAGTGGCGGAGTCGAGACGACGAACCACGAATACTCTTTGCGAGCCTCGGGCTTAAAGCCGTCCGCGATCGCCGATGCGTAGAGCTGATCGATGCCGATGTCTATCAGGTCGAGCTGTGCTTGCGATAGATCTTTGAAGCCGTGATGATGAGCCCCTTTCGTCGTCCGCTGTTGCGAGTTGGTGGAAATGGCCACCGCTCCGCTCGGCATCGAGGCCGCTTTCTTCACGATGTCCGGCATCGAAGGCTTCTTCTTACAGTCGGTCGCCCCGAGGGCGAGCAGTGCGATGATGATGATTAGTATTTTATGCATCTGGATAAATTCTGATTTCGACCGGGTAGCGATACAACTGGCTGTCACCCGTCACATAAATGTTAATGCCAGAGTTGCCTGCCTCGGCGTAAAGCTCGGCCCCACCCGGGAACGGCTGCACTTCTAGGATCCGAGGCCACACCTTTGCCCCGGGATCGAGCGCAGGCGTAAATGCCCCTGTATAGGAGCCGACACCGCCCCTCGTCCAGACCACGTCGACACCGAGCGTGTTTTCTCGCACCAAAGCGGTCGGGTTTGCCGTTCCGCTTTGGTCGATCTCCGCAACGTATGTTAGGTACGGAACACCTCCGCCCCCGCCAGACTCAAGAGCCTTGACGCGGTTACGGAGATTCTCGATCATTTTTCGGAGTAGATTCATTATGCGTCGAACTCCGCAACAATCGCCCTGCATTTCACGCCGGCGTCATTATTGGAGGATGTCACCCAAAGGCCGTACCCGGAGGGGATATGCGGCACACCACCCACGGCCGCCCCATTGCCATTGTCGGCAGGGGCCGCCGTCCCGATAAGGTACTCTGCGGCGACGGCCTGCCCTGGCGGTACCAGGTACACTGAAACAGTCTTCGCCCCCGTACCTGAGTTATTGAAGCAGGTCAGGGAGCTGCTGCCGCTGAGCGGGGTGGTTGTTAGCGAGCCGATCTTTCCCGCCGGGGCTTCGTAGATCTTTTCAGGCGTTGTGGACATCCCGAATGATCGGGCGACCTTGAGAAAGGAGTTCAGATCGGCCGGCCCCTCAACGATCGACCAGGAGTGAGCCACCCCGGCCGCGCTGTCGGTCACGCGCAGTATGTCGCCTGCCGACATGAGCGAACCGATCGCCATGGAGATGTTATTAGCCACACCGGCGCCAAGGGAGGCCGGGGATGTGTTTACCCTGATGGAGTCTACCCCGGTGATAATGTCAATGCCGGTCGTGATCGCCCCGCCTGTTGGGTTGTTTCGGAACCAACCCACGCCGACCGCAACCCTTCCATCCGGCACGGTATACAGATCGGTCGTGCCATTGATCCCTATTACGCGCCCTCCTTTTGGACTAGCCCCTAGGAGCGATGCTCCGCCCACCATACCGAGAACGTCACTACCGGAGAGCTTTTTTCTGGACAGGCCTTTCATCCACGCTAATTGTTTTTGAAGTAGATCCATTGCTTTGCCTTAGTCACAGTCAATGTGGAAGTTAAAGGGATTTCCGCCGCCACCGATGATAGTGATATGGCGGGCCCAATCCGTTCCGGGCTTTCCGGTCGCCACGGTGTCCGCGTTATTCATAACCCCGTTCACTTGAAACGGAGACGAAGTGTAGTACCCGAACTGATTGGTGAGCCCTGTGGCGACCGCATTGCTTTGGTCGTCGTATACAATGATGGCGACCGACCCTTCCTCGCAGCTTGAGTCTCGTGTCACCTGTCCGTATGTCCAGGTATTCGTTACCGAATACCACGATGCCTGCGCCGGGAGAGCAAACAGTGCGAGTAGTGTGATTGCTAAAAGCAGTTTCTTCATCTTTATACTCCTAGTTGAAAACGATCCACTTGATCAAGGTTTCTGCGGTAGCCGCTGCGTTGCCATGTATCGTGAACGATCCTGTTCCTGCGACGACCGCCACTGTCTTGAGAGTCGCGTCGTTCGAAGCGACCGTTGCGATGATCACGCTGTCTGGCGTGACCTGGGAATTGGTGATAACAACACTGGTCCCGGCCGCTGCGATCCGCGCCTGACCGGAAGGTTTATCGATCGTCTTATTCCCGGTGTCGGCCGGAGCTACAACGGTGTTGTCAAAGTTGAACTTGCCCTTGAAGTAAGACTCAAGAACGCTTTCTGATTTGATCAGCCATTTCTCGACGGTAGAGTTATTTGCTAGGTGGTCAAACGTGTTCTCGAAGTGAATCCCGATGTAAGTTCCGAACTCGGGAGCCTCGGTGCCGTACTGAGACGGCTGCGTGAATGCGATGCCGCGGTACCGGCCGACCGTGATCGCTCCGTTGACCGTATCGATAGTGCCGCGGATGTTGTTCCTGATCTCTACGTTGACGACCTCATCGGCCGTTCCGTAGGCAGCTCCGGTGTTACTGACCTCTGCTACTACCGCGGTCCCGGATTTGCAGTTCGACCACTGGTGACCGACCCCGGCGTAAGCGAAGGTTCCCACGACTACGTTGGTGTTCGCCTCCGTGTATGCCCAGCCACTCCCGATCGCCGCGGAGTTGCGGGCTCCGACCGCGTTCGCTACCGGGTGCTCGACCTCGCAATGGAATTGTCCGGCCGTCATCCTCAGTTTTCCACTGTCGTCAATGTTGTTGGCCTGTATGACCCAGCTACCGATGATCTCTGGGCTTCCGGCCGGAACGTCACTGCACCCCACGTACTGCCTGATCATCTGGCCTATCAAATACCGTGGACCGGTAATGCCGGTGAAATCCAGGTTCTGATCGACGCACAGAGTCGGGGTTATTACGTGCGTCGATGGGTTGTCTTGCACGACGAACGGGTTGTTGGCCGGGCCTGGGTAGAGAGTGAGCACGCTCCTGTGGTTGGTGGTCAAGCCGATGGCGTTGAACACAGCTCGAGCCCCTAACGACACGAATGTCCTTAGCTTCGTCCGAAGCCCGGCCAACTGTTTTTGTAGTAACCCATTACTGGCCATTTGGCTTCTCAGGTGGCGTTGGCTCTACGTCGTGACCCTCTTCGCGCAACGCTTCCGCGTTCGCTTTGACCTCTAGCCACGTCAGAGATTCCTTCAACGTGACGTTACCGACAATCGTGATCAGCTTGCGGATGATCTCGATCGCTGCAAATAGAAATACGCTGTCCATTAGCCTATCCTCCCCTCGACGGCCTGCTTCTTGCCGAAAGCCCCGGCCACGATCAGGATCGCGGCCTTTAGTGATTCAATGACCGCCAGATACGCGGTCGCATTGGTCACGGCTTTAAGCTTTTCAAGTACAGCGAGGAACCGTGCGACGACCTCCCGGTCGAAGACGGCAAAAAGCCTCTCGACCTCTGCCTTCGGCGCCGAAGATCCGTATGCTTCCTCGGCCTTCTTCACGGCCAGGTCGAATGCGATCCCGCCGTCTGCCAGCAGAATGAAGGCGTCGGCGATGCGGTCCTTCGTGTCTCTGGAAATGACATTCTCGCGGTATAGATCCCGCGTAATGTTCACCCCGGCATTGGCATAGGACGCGAGCTTCGAGCTTGCGTCCTTCGCCTTCTGGATGCTCTTGTTCGGGCAGCCGGTCAGTATCATGCTCCCGATAACGATCAGTGCGATAAGTAGTTGCTTCATTGATTCTCCGTTGGTGTTTCGAACGCATTCCGTTTCGAGATATAGGACCACGCGAGGGCTATGGCGGTCGTGACCAGCGAAAGCACGATCGCGACGCTCGCGTCGATCGCCGCGTCCGCCTGCTCCTGCGTCACGCCGTAGGCGAACAGCCATCCAGCAACGATGGTTAGAAAGTGCCGGACGATAGTGCCGAGCACGACCAAAAGCGGTTGGTAGTTATGTTCCATATCATTTCTCCTTCCAAGCACTCGGCGGATGTGCCTTGTCGTGATCAAGGGCATCCGCGATCATTACAACCGAGAACCAGACCGCAAAGACGGCAAGTGCGACCAATACGAACATCGCTACGATCATTGCCATTTCTTTGTCGTGTCGGCTCATCGTTTTTCTGCCCGGCGTCCGGCTTGTGGGGCCGAGTTGGCAGGTGAGCGTTCGGGCGGCACCGCTCATCCGCGTATTCGGCGTTTGGTAAGGCTTTTCGCGGAAGTATGGTAGATCTTCCTATGAAACCGCCCTGCCCGGACGCCGGACCTTGTTACGCTGCCGCCGCCTCGCTGCCTTCGCCGTCGAGCAATGCTTCATCGACACCGCCGACGAGGATCCCTTCGGGGAAGACGTCGGTCAGGGGCGTGCCGTTCTCAATGGTCGACGCGGCAATTCCATCCTCGGCTTTCGGCTCCTCGTCCTGCGGTTCGCCGTAGGACTCGGTTACGAACGGAGCGAGGCCGGCGACGACCGCCTTGAACAAATAATCCTTTGCCTTCTGTTCGGCCGGCAGCTCATCGTAGGGCACGAAGCATGGGTGTTCTTTCGTTTCGGCGTCTTTCACCGGACCATACTTCCATCCCTCTTCCTCTTTCTGCTTGAGCCACGATTCGTGGTTGGCTGAAGGCGGAGCTTCGGGGTTCATAAGACAGAACTCGACGCCCTTGATGGCCGAATCCCGCTGCCATTGCGGAGCGTCGCCCCACGGAAGCTGTGACGAGTCACCGAGTATCTGGCAGTAAGCCCGATTCGCCTCGTGACATATTTTTGCGATCTCTTTTGTTTGCATAGTAGTTACACACATCGTTCGATGGCGTCGGCGAGGGCGACGCACATCTTCTCGAAGTTCGCCTGATAGGCGGCCACATCCCCGGTGTTGGTGAGAAAGCATGTTTCGACGACCAGCCCGCCCGCCCGGCAGAACGCGAGACGCGAGTGCTGCCCTTCGGTGTCGGACTTCCAGCCATTCGCTCCGCGAAGCCTGAGCCCGAGCGACGACGCCAGAGCTCCAGCGATATCCTGCGAGCGAGGCCTGTTGTTCGGAAGCGAAAGTACTTCGATCCCGGTGGCGGTCGGCGGACCCGCGTTGAAATGGAATTCGATCGCGAACTTGGCAAGCGGCACGAGGTCTAGCGCTTTTGAGAGCGGATCATTGACGCCGTCCGCTCCGTCCTCGATCACTGCAAAGCCTTTCTGTCGGACGAGGTCGGCCACGCGGTCACGGATCTTGACCGCTTCGCGGCCTTCGATGAGCCCGTTGGCGGCAACGCCCTGGTCGCGGCCTGCCGTGTTGGTATGGCCGGCAGAGATACAGATCAGGGCCTTCCGGCTTATCGGCTTGATCGGCGCCGCAAACCCCTCAAACCCATTCTGCATCGCAACCGAAAGCGTGTCCTCGCCGACAATGCCGTCTGGCGTCAGCGAGTGCTTCATCTGAAAGCGGCCGGTCGCCGCCTTGGTCAGCGGCCCCCATCGGCCATCGGCACGCAATGCCTCGCCCTGCGTGTTCAGAAAGCCCTGCCACGCAAGGATGTTCGCCTGATTGTCGTGTTTCTTGATCATCAGTTCTGCGGTTCGCCGACGAACTCGAGTTGGTTGTTGCCGCTTTCGTTCGCGGTCAGGACAAAGAGCTGGTCGGTCTCGATCTCGCCGAGGAATTCGGCATCGCCTGCCTCGATCGTCTTGCGGTCGCCCGCGGTCGGCGTCGCCGGACTTGATCCGGCCTGCATTGAGGCGATGTAAAGGTCAGTGTCGCCTTTGTTCTCAAGCTTGACGTCGCGGTAGCGGCGTGTCTTTGAGGCAAGCGATGAACCGAGAAGTGTTAAAAGTGGTTTATATTCTGAGGCGGAAAATCCGGCCGTAATGGTTGCGGTGCGTGAGTTTGGCATCTGTGACTCCGTGGTGGTAAAAGTAAAAAGCTCCGCAACCTTGGTAAGGTTGCGGAGCTTTCATCCGGTTTGGGCCGTACGGCCGCTTCAAATTGGCTATAAAATAAACCTTTAGCCGTTCCTTGTCAATATACCCCTTCAAGTCCGCGGAGCGGCTGCCGTGAACGGCTTGGGCTCCGCCGTCGTGGGCGAGGGCGAGGCAGGTTCAATTCCCCGCCGAAGATCTTCTCCGCGGCTTCGCGATTTTCGTCGCTCAGCGTCCCGCGACGGCTGCTCGTCGTGAGTTTTCGGCGTAGTTCGGAGCGGAGCGTCGCCTTTTGCTCGTCGGAAAGCTGTGCCTGGTACTCCTGATACAGAATCAATGCGTCCCGGACGCTTGCCCGCTTCATCCGCTCCGCGAGCGGCTTGGTCGGGGCGTCGGTTACGCCACCGCGCATAAGTGGCGTTTTACCGAACAGCTCCTCGGCAGCCGATTGTCGCCGATCGGTCTTTTGTTTGCGGGCCTGCTTGGAGTCCAGCAGAGTATCGATCATCTCCGTTTCCGATGGCGTCGCGATCTTGCGAACCTCCTTGATGAGCCCGACCGGCATATTGCGGATCTGCAGGAAGAGCGGGTTGACCTCACCACCAAGAAGAAGCCGTTCAGCCTCTTGCTTGGTCAGGTCGCCGGCTTCGTACATTGCCTTCACTTGCTCGGAGATATCCTCGCCCTGCCGGGCAGCATCGCGGAGCCCGTTCAGGACGTCGCGGGCCGCTTTCGCCTCTTCGGTTTCGACCGTTGAGCTGAAACGTAGTCCATTGATCTTCGCAGCAAGCTTCTGTGCTTCCGTTCGCTGCCCTGTGAGCGACTTTTGATAGTGTCCGTACCCGACGCCGAGCATTGTGTGAGCAAACGCGGCCAGAGCGGTCGCAACGCCGCCGTCGTAGCCCGCCTCGACCGTCTCTTGGAGGCCGAGAGGCGTTACTCTGGACACGATCGCCTTGTCCCATCGGAATTTTTCTCCGATCACGTTGGAATCCTGCACCCAATCGACCATGAGCGAGGCCGGTGGCCCGAGCTTGGTGCGAAGGAAGTTCATCCAAATGCTCGTTTCGACGTTGAGCCCCATTTCCGCCCGGAACTCGTTGACCAGGACGCGGCCATTGTCGTCGACGTGGTAGAGGCTGTCGCGGATCAGCCCGTTCGACCACTCGGGCCCGACGAATCGGCGAAGCGATGCCTGGATGATCCGCATCGTCACGCGAAGCGATTGCTGCATACCGATCAACATGTCCGTCGTGTCTTTGTCCTCCGGACCCCATCTAAGCTTGAGGAAGTCCGCATCGTCCCAATCGAAACCGATCGTCGCCCCGCCGAGCCATGCCAGCGACATCAACGCCCCGGTCGTGCCGTAGAAGCGGAGCGCATCGCGGAAGACGATCCTCCGGGTTTCCGGTGGGAGGAAAGCCATGCCGAGCGTCGATTTCCAGAGCAGCTTGAACCGGCTGAGCGTGAACCGCGGAGCGAACAGCGGCAGGTTCATCAGCAGGCTGGCAGCTCTGGATCCGCCGAGCAGCTCCGGTATCGCGGCCCGCCCGGTCGCGTCGTTGATGTAGGACGCCAACGCACGGTACTCCTTTGGATGAGTTTCGAAGGTGATCCCGCGGGAAGCCCACAACTCGGCGGTCTGGGCGAACGTCGAAAGCCGTTGAGCGTCGAGGAAGGCGGTGTACAGCTCGTCCGACTTCTGAATGATCGCGTTCGGCAGGCGGGCGATATTGAACTTGTGGAAGCTTTTCCCTTTGCTCCAATTCGCCATGTGCCGGAGCATATTTGAGCGGAATTCTTCCTCGCCTTTCGTGATCGAGAATTCGCCGTGCTTGCCGAGTCCGGCATAGTCCATACCCGCCTGAACGGACAGCTCGAAGTATGGATTGTCCTCCATCGCATCCATCGTCCGTTCGTAGCCCAGCCGGTTGAACCGCTCCGTTGTCGCATTGAGTAACGCGAGGAAGGCCGGCCCCTGATCCTCCGGCCGGGCGAACATGAACCAACCGCCCTGCCGAAGCAAGAACGAAAGGTCCGCCGATGCCATTATCGCCCGAGGCGTGTTTATCGCTTCTCGTGCCTGCGAGACGCGGTACATGAATTCGCCCGAACCGATCCGCTTGAGCTCCTTCTCGATCTCGGCCTGCGATTCACGGGCACGGACACGGCTTGCCGCAACCTCTTTCTCAAGCTGGTGCAGCTCCTCGTCGCCCTGCTTGATCCGGTCCCGCAGCTCGTCCTTCCGCTCCTCCTCCTCGCGTTTGAATACAAGCCGGGCCTGATCGAGCAGCTCTTTGCCCTCGCGGAGAGCCTCGCGGGCATCCTTGTTCTTGATCCCGATCGCTTCGAGCAGCCGGTAGAATTCCTGCGCGGACGGCTTGCGATGGATCAGCTCTACCGCAGCCGCAACGGCGGCTTCCTGGCCGGGCTTGGCGATGCGGGCAATGACTCCCTCGATCGTCGTCACGGCCTCGGTCTTCTGCCCACGCTCTGCCCGGACACGGTGAAGCTTGGTGATCAGCACCCGGCGCTCGAGTTCGTCGGCACGGGCCTGAATGATCGCCTCGATATCGTCCTCGGTCAGGTGGTCGCCGAGCTCGTCAATGATGGCCTTGATCTCTTTCTTTCGCTGGTTTTCCTTGATCCACACATCCCGCTGACGAAGCGATTCGCGGTGAACGTCTTCAAGATGCGGACGGATGTCCTCGCCGTACATGGCGATCATTTGCTCGTCGAACGTCAACGGCCGGATCATCTTGTCGGATGGCAGGGCGAGGCCTTCGAGCAGAATGTCGGCGCCGAGGATACCCATGTCCTTCAGGATCTCGTCGGGCAGTTTCGCCTCGTCAAAGACCGACATCATCGTCACATCGTCGAGCACCTGCTGTTCGCTTGCCGACATCGGCGAAACGTGCTGCGGGAATGCCGCCCGGATCAATGCCCGGCTTTGCATTCGCTGTAAGGCGGCAGCGACCGATTCCTTCTGCGATTCGCGGATCTCGGTTACGAACTTCTTGCGACGGCCGGTAACTTTTCGCGAGGTCCGGATGGCGTCCTCGGACCCGGCAAGCTCTTGCTTGAGCGCGTCGAGCTGTCGCTGCAGCGATTCCATTTGACGACGGAAAGCCTCATGCTCAGCGAGGTCAACTTCTGCCTTCCCGGCCTTTTCCTCGATCCGGCGAATGATGTCGGCCGGCAGATCGTTCCCGACGCCGTGGCGGTCCTGGTACGTCTTTTGGGCGACGGCGATCAGTCCGTCCGTTGTCTTGAGGATCACGCCTGCCGCCCGGATGAAGCGGCCGGCACGGACCATCTTCATTGCCAGATGGACGCCGAGGTCGATTGACACGCGGCGAAGCTTGGCAGCCTCGTCCGGTTTCGTCGCCTCGATGCGGGTTGCTTCTTCACGGAGCGACTGCTGGATGGAGAACGCGGCGATCGCGTGATGAACGTCGGGGCTTTCCGTGTTCTTGAGGATCTTCAGCACTTCCTCGGTGCTGTTCTCGGTGAGCATCCGCTTTGCCGCGGCCTGAGCTGCCCGGTCGCTGAACACCGTGTAGATCACATCGTCGGCAGCGATGCCGGCCGCACGCTCGGTGCCGGGCAGGCTGGCAAGTTCGGTTTTGGAGCGGACGCCGGGGAACTGCTTGGTTTCCGGGATCTCGGACGCGTCGCCGGCTACTTTGCTTTGGGTTTTGGGCTCGAATCCTTCGAGGTCGTAGGGCTTTGCTCCTTGCTCAGCATCAGGTCGTGGCGCTTCTTGAACTCCGCCAGACGCTCCGCTCGGCTTGCCTTTGGCATTTCCTTGCGTATCTCGGCCATCAGGTCGGCCGTCTGTGCCAGCATCGACCTCTTTTCGGGCTGCGGCGAGAACTCTTTGGGTTGCTTCTTGGACATGTTCAATCTCCTCAAATCGACGGAGTGCCGCCTCAACGGCACGCTCAGCGTCCTCATCGGACTTGCCCTCTTTCTTCGTGTCAGCATAGACCTTGTCGGCGAACGACTCAAGAAACTCGAACAAGTATTCCTGCCCCTCGTCCTTGGTCAGGCCGAGCTCTTCCCAGCTTCCCTCGGCGACCCACGCAGCGACCTCCTCGCGAACGAGAGCTTTGCTCAGAGCCTCAGCGTTCGCCTTGCTCATGTTGGCGGTTTGGCGAAGCCGCTCGGGGCTGTACTCGGGTTGCTGCGAGAAGAAGCTGTCCCACGCTTTCCGGACCTGCGGCATCTTGTCGAGCTCGGCCGGGCGTGCATGGCGTTTGGTCAGGTGCTTCTCGACCGAACCGAGATAGACCGCCTGGTGGAAGATCTCCTGCGGCAGCTTGGCATCGTACACGTAGAACACCGCGGTCTGCTGTCCGGCTTTGCGTGCGTCAGCGATGTCGTTGGCAAGGCCGCTCAGCATAGCGTCCGCGGCCGGATGCCCCGTTTCGGCCGCGTTGACGGCGGCGGCCATTAACGCCTGTTCGACCTTGATCAGTTTCGCGGCATCGGTGAACAGCCCGAGAAACGCCGGATACGTGCTTTCGTCGCCGACCTTTCGCTTCCCTGCCTCGATATCGACCTGCTCGAAAGCCCGGCGAAGCAGTTCCATTGCCGGCAGATTGAGCTTCACGCGGTCACCGCTGCGAGTGGCTTCCACCATCGGCACGACGTCCTCGATATCGAGCGTCTTGAGGATCTTGATCGCCTGTTTGCGATTTTCTTCCTCGATCGAATACATCGGCTGCTCATCGGTCGCGAGAGCTTCGCGGAGCGGATCGGTAATGCCCATCGTCCAGACCGGATGCGTCTTACGCCGGAATACCTCTTTGGCTTCCTTGATGTACTGTTCCGCCGCCTCCCGCGTCAGGAAGGTGCCGCGGTAAGCCGGCAGGCCGGTCGCCGAATCGGTCGCCGTGACCTTGAAGCGATGCAGGTGCGGAGCGGGGTTGACCAGCTCCAGCTCCAGCTCCTCGACGCGGAAGTCGGTCAGCTTGAGATAGGGATCGTAAGAGATCTCGCCGTTTTCGACCTTTGCCGCATACCGCCCATAGATCTTCTTCATGTGGGCCGGAATGACCTTGTCGTACAGGTTGCGGAGCGAATCGCCGCCGATCTTTAGCCCGTCGCCCTCGATGGTGCCGCTTGTCTGTTCGAGTATCTGATTGGCGAGAGCCTTCGGAAACACCTCGGTCAGCTTCCGGTCAACGAACTTGTCCTCCGACGAATTGATGATGGTGCCGTGCGGCCCCGCGGTGATCCTGATCGGATCGCGGTCGCCCTTTGCCGTTACGCGGATAAGCGACTGCCCGGAAAGGTTCTTGCTGAACTCTATCCGGTCGACCGTTTTCTCGATCGGGTAGCGGGCAAGCTGCTGTTCGCCGGTCGTCCAGGCGACGGCATCAAGCCCTTGGTCGATCGCGTACTGCATCGCGTACTTGAGCCCCATCTGCTTGTGGTACTTCTGCAGGACCGCGGGCATCTTCGCCATGTTGTCCTCGTCCGGCCCCTGAACCTCGTGGACCATCAGCGCGCGACGGCCATCGTCGAGCGTGACCTTGTCCATCCGGATGCGGACGACCGGGTTCTTGACGTCGGCATACTCGGGATGCCCGTCGATCCAGCCGCCCTCTGCGAACGGAGCGGTGAGGAACATTTCCTTGTAGTCCTCACGCGAAGCCGGGAACGGTTCGGCATAGCCGCGGAACTTGGCCGAGTCCTGATCGCCGTCCCAGCCGAGCGCGAGCGGTTCGACGACGATCTTGCTGGCCCGGATCTTCTTGAGCAGCTCGTCCTTCGTGATGGATCTTGCCCCGAGGTCCGCTTGCAGCTGGACGAACACATCCAGCAGGGTGTGATCAAGCTCCTCCGCGCGGATGCCGGGCAGCTTATTGATCACGTTCATTACCTGATCGACCGAGAACTTCTCTTGCTTGAGCCCTTCGACCGCCCGCTCGAGCCCGGAGTAGAACCGGACCTCTTTTCGTGCCGGTTCGTAGATCGAGAACATCGGCTGCCCTTCGTCCATGACCGATTGCTTCATCGCCGGCGTGATGTCGACGGAGTGAAGCGACTCATACTTCGTGCCGAGCAGATATGCGGTCAGCTCGTCAACACTCATCGCCCTGGCATCCGCTTCCGAAATATCTCTACCGGTGGAAACAAAATCGTTCAATTCGCGAATACCAATGGCGTTGCGGGTAAGAAAATCATCAGCTACCTTTCGCAGCTCGTTCCGGTCGCGCTGCCCACCGAGCGTGCTGCGCTCGTCGTTGATAGTAGGTATTTCTGTCCGGCCAACCTTCGCCCCCCACTTCTTCACGTACTTGCTCACAAAGCCCGGGACCATCTTGTCGTAGAAGCCGCGCATACCCTCGCCGCCGATTTCGACCTCGGCGATGTCCTCGATAAGGACGTACTGTTCGCTGAGGATCTTATCGGCGATCGCCTTTGGAAGAACTTCTGACAAGTGTTCTCCCTCGGTCTTTAGCAAAGCGTCCGGAGCTGAGATCACAACACCGTTCTCGGGGTCCACCTTTAGATACAGGTCGCCGCCGTCTCGCCGCAGGGTGATGTGGAGATACTCCTGGTCCGGCCTTGTCGGATGGTTGGAATCGAAATGGTCAATGCCCGACTCGATCTCATCGACCACCTTCGACAGGCTCCACCGTTTGTTCTGCTGCTTACCGGTCGTCCAGGCAACGCGATCGTAGCCTTCTTCGACCGCTCTGCGGAGCATCTTCTTGAACGCCAGCTCGTGCCAGGACTTCTTGAAAGGAGCATCGGGAATTGCGGAAAACTTGCCACGCCACGATTGCTTAGCAGCTTCCGCCGCTCGTTCTTTTGTTGGGCCGTAGCCAATAATGTCGCCGTGAGGTGACGAAATCGCAGCTTTCCATTCCCCCGACGCAACACCTTCCGTGGTGGTCCACTCAAAGACGGGCTCGGGCATTTTTGTGTTGTAGCCCTGTTTCCTTCCGCGTTGGTGCCAATCGCTCTGAATCTCCTCGATCACGAATACACGCTTCCCATCGGCGTCGATGCGTTCGGTCGCCCGCACCCAAAACAGGATGTTTGGCATTCCGCCGAAGTGGCCGGTGGTGAACGCAGGGCTGTTCGCGTCGTTGCCGAGGTCGATGTCCGTAAGCCTGTCAAACTCGGCCTGTTCCGCCTCCGTCCAATTTTGCCACACCGCTTCTCCGCTTCCGTATTTCGCGGCGAGCTCATCGCGATACTTCATCCGCAACATCGAATACTGCTGCGGCAGGGTGAAGACGAATTCGCGGTAGTTACTGTGAGGTCCTGAGAGTCGCCAATCCGGGTTGTCGTACTGAAGAGCTCCGGTAGCCGGGTCCTGTTCGTCCATCGCACCGTCAGCTCCGCGGGCTTCGCGAGACGCCATTCGCAGGTTGTCCCATGCTTCTTCCAACTCTTCGTAGTCGTCTTCCTCAATGCCCCAATACTCTTCACTGCTGGCCCCGATCACGCTTGTTAAGGCTTCGTCAAGATCGTCGTCTTGGTCGGCGCGGTTGAGAAGGTCGTTTATGAGTTGCTGCCGAGTTGCTTCCACGGTTGCCGGTATTATGTCCCACGTGTCGAGGTCGAACATCTCGGCGAGCTCCTCCCGAGCCGCCTCGTGGCGCTCGTCGACGTCGGTCGAGTTGCGGTCGGCCGGCGAGCGTTCGTCGCGTTCACGCTTGCGAAGCACCTTTTCCTCGATCTGGATACGGGCGTCTCGCATGAATTCGAGCATCTCGTCCTTCGTCACGGTCCGCTTGCCTTCAAGCCACTCATCGACGCCGAGCCATTCCACTTCCTCGCGCTTGATGCCCGGACCTTCGAGGATCTTCCGCACCTGATCGGCCGGAGCACGATTCGGCATCTTCGTTTCGATCGCTCGTTCCGCGGCCGAGTAAAACGCAGGAGCGGCTGCCGGTTCGGCGATGGAGAGCATCGTCGAATCACCTTCTGCTTCGGCATTGAACGCGTCCCGAGCTTCCGGGCTGCGGAAATGGAAGCCGGGGATCGCTCCGTCCTTCTTGAAGCTCGAATAATAGCCGCCGTGCGTGCGGGCGATGGCCGAGATCCGCTTGAACTCGTCCTTGTTCATTTTCGGACCGGTCGGCTTGGCGACGTAGATCATGTGACCCTGCGTCGTATGCTGAAATTCACGAAGATCGAACGCGTGCTGGCCGTGCGGAATCGCTGCGGCCCGCCCCGATGCGTTTTGCTGTGCCCTGGCTTCCCGCTCGGCCTCGAACTTTGCTTCACGTTCGATCGCTTCCTGCTCGGCCCTGCGGGCAGCCTCGCCGCCATACGGACGTGGCGGGATCGTCAGCTCCTCGAACTCGTCGAACAGCTCGTCGAACGTGCGGACGTCAGAAAGATCGAGCAGCCCCCACGGTTCGTGGAGTTCAAGTTCCTTCCCGGCAAGTTTGTCGAGCACGACCATCCGCGTTTTGACGCCGGTGCCGGCACGTTCGAAGGTCTTCGTCGGCAGCGAGATCTCGGCGGTCTTGACGACGCGAGTGCTTGCCGGCACTATCCTCGGACCTGCAATGACCTTGTCGAACCGGTCGGAGCCTCTCAGCTCCATTGTCATTGGGCTGCCCTGGGCGTCGGTGCCGTGGAGTGTTGCGATGAACTCAAAACCGCGGCGGACGGTCTCAGCTCTGGTGACGCCGTAGATAGTCCCTTTGTCGGTGACTTGGACGGTGTCGCCCTCGTAAAGCGAGAGCGGCGCAAAAGTGTTCGGATCCGATCGC
Organism: Patescibacteria group bacterium; assembly: GCA_022843855.1. Taxonomy (GTDB): domain Bacteria; phylum Patescibacteriota; class UBA1384; order 2-12-FULL-50-11; family 2-12-FULL-50-11. Next base: position 55,153 of record JALHMV010000003.1, on the reverse strand, counting down.
ACTATCAGCTTGCGGGCCTTTTCCGTCTGCCCCGCCATCAGCTGCTCAAGCCGCTTGTCGGCGGCCGGGCCTTCCGGCAGTATCGCCACGACGCGGCCATTGGTTCGCAAATGCTCGAACGCTTTCGCGAGGTGCTCCATCGCGGTCTTGCCGCCCTTTCCGTACGGCGGATTCATCAGGACGACGTCGAACTTGTTCGCGCGAACGTCGAGCGATTCGAAGACGTCCTGCTCGAAGCGGTTGGTGTCGGACGGCGGTATATGCAGCCGTAGCCTGGTCATCAGCTCCTGCGAAGGTTCGATCACGGTGTTCCGTGAGGTCTGCGGCAGGAAGCGGGCGATCGCCCCGTGGCCGGCACTCGGTTCGAGGACGCTGTGGCCAGCAGCGATATCGGCAAACTCGACCATCTTCAAGCCGAGCGGTTCAGGTGTCGGATAGTAGTCCTCGCCCTCGGCCGATTTGGTCTTTGAGGTCTTCTTCTGCTGGCCGAAGAAGAACGTCTTCGCCCGCTCATATTCGGATATGGCCTGCTGCCCCGCCCGGTCACGCTCCTTGCCCCCGACGCCGTCCAGCTCGGTCGGCATCGGATCGGTCCGCGGTTCGAGGAACGAATCGATTATCGACTGCCGGAGAGCTCGGGCCTCTTCGCCGAGCGAGAGGTTCTCGGCGGTCGAGGAGCGTTCTGCCATGGTCTGTGCGAACGCGGTCGCCTCCCATAGCGTTCCGGTCGTGAAATAGAACATCGGAGCGTTGGTCTTGGTGCCGAGACGGTAGATGCGGCCTTCCTTCTGGATGGCCTCGACCGGACGCGACGGCAGCCCGAGGTCGATCATTACCCGCTGATGCTTGCCGGTCGTGTCGTGAAGGCTGATCCCCGCCTGCCCCTTGTCGGCCTGGACGAGGATGATATCGATCTCGGAGTTATCCGTGTTGAAGATCGCCATCGACTCGCGGTTCGCTTTTTTCGACTGCGTACCGTTGAGCTGCACGTGTTGCAGGCTCGTGGCTCCACCCTTGAACGATTCGGCGAAAGTCTCGATCGGCGATTCCAGCCCTTCGAATGGCAGAGCGATCAGGTCCGGCCGTTTTCGCGTGAATTCGGCGTAGAGATCTTTCAGATTGACCTCGATGGTCTTGCCGCCGACGCTGATCAGCGTCTTTTCGTTCGGCACCTTCGGCTTGAACGGATGGAAACCGCCGCCGACGTTGAACTTGTGGAAGACGACGACCTTGCGGCCGGCTTCGACGTGGGCGTCAATGATCGGCACCGCCGCCTTGGCCTTGATGGCTTCGAGCAGGAACATCCGGTTGTGGTAACTGAAGCTCTTATTGACGATCTCGGCAAGCGGCCGGAACCTTCCGCCCTCGGCTTCCTGCAGCCACTTCAGGCCGTCGTCGATCTTCTGGCCAATGCCCTCTTTGATCAGCAGGAACTCGCGGGAATAGTCCTGGTCGATGCCGAGCATACGGCCGCTCAGGACACGCTGCTGTTTCAGCCACGTGTTGAACTGCCGCTCCATGATGTCCGTATCTACCTCCGGCCCGGGTTCGGTCAGCTTGTTGTACCGCATCCGGTAGCCGAAGTGCTCGATCATGAACGCTTCTTGGTTGTTCGGCTCGTTGTAGTGGCGCGTCCGTCCGAGCTGGTCGTCCGGGACCTTTCCATCGTCGTAGTCGAACAAATAGCCTTCCGCGTAATCGACCGATTTCCGATAAGCGAACGGCGTCGCCGAAAGCATCAACGCCTTGCCCTTTGGTTCGTCGGCAATTCGCCGGTCCCACTCGGCTACGGCGGCATTTCCGATCTTCTCGATCTGCTTGTTCAGCGTAGCGACCGCATCTTCGAGTGAACGCAGCTCCTCGCGGGCCTCCTTCGCGCGATCGGCCATTTGCGGGCCTTCGTCCTCGTAGCGCTCGAGAAGAGCCCGTACGACCTCGATCCGGGCTTCGGCCTGTTCGCGTTCGGTGACCTCCTTGATGGTCGCCTGCCGCCAATAGTCCATTTTCCCGCGTTTGTGCAGTGTCATCGCCCGCAACGCCTTCGACGCCCCGGTCGGCTTACCGTCCTTGTTCGACGAAAGCGTATGAGCCTCGTCTGCCACGATCAGGTCCCATTGACGCTTGATCAGCGACGGGTTCTGCTGCATGTTCGCGTAGGTCGTGATAACGATGCCCTCAGCGCCGTTGTCTTGCGTGTCCGCGAGCTGCCGGACCTGCAGCCCAAAGTTCGTGGCGGCCGAGATCCACGCGTTCGCGATCTCCTGCGACGGCACGACAATGAAGATATTGTCCTTGCCCTGCATCGCCATTCGCTTGACCACTCCGAGCCCGGAGAAGGTCTTGCCGGTGCCGGTGCCGTTGGTCAGCATCACGCCGTTGCCATCGCGGACGAATAGGGCATCTTCGACGAAACGAACGTCCTCGTGCTGCTCCTTGAAGAGCACCGGAACGGTCGCCTGAATGTTGGCCAGGTCGCCGATCTTGACCGATTTACCTTCGGCAGCCTTCTGCTGTTCGAGGCGTTCCGCTGCGTCCTTCGATTCCGGCTCGGGAACCGAATCAATGATGTCCTCGGGTGTGGTCAGGTCCTGCCCGATCACTCCGTCGCGGATGTCGGCGACGAACTGCACGATATACGGCTTCATCAGCCGCAGCGTCTCGTTATCGTAGCCCTCGGCCCGCATCTGGTCGATCAGCAGACGCATCGCGTCGCCGATGTTTTGAGCGGCATCCTTGAAGTGGTTGTAAGCCTCTAGGAAGTGTGGCTTAGCGGCCTGATACGTCTCATCGTCGAACGCCGGCACGGTCGAGGATTTGAACTTCTTCGGATCGAACAGCTTCCCGAGCCCCTTGATGGCCTCGTCGATGCCTTTGCCGGTCGACTCTTTGGCAGATGTGAGCTTGTCGGCAAACTCTTTCAGGATGTATCCGTCGTAGGCTTCAATGCGACCGCCCGGATAGTGCTCTAACTGCCTTTGAGCGATCGCCGGATCAACGATATTGCCCACCTGCTCGACGCCGTTCGCGTCATAGACGCGATACTTTGTGATCGGTACTGAGCCTCTCGGGATTGAGGTCTGCTTTGCCGCAGCCCTTTGCTTTTTCGTCGTGCCGCGAGATTCGGCACTGCGGTTGGCCTCGATCTCGTATTCCCAGACGTTTTCGTTTGAGACTTGATAGATGGTGTGCGTGTTATCGGTCAGGCCGAGTTCGGCAGCACGGTCAGCAAGATGCTTGATCGCCCCACCGACCGCCGCAATGGCGATGTCAGACTTTGCGACCTCGTCGCGGCTCAGGCCGCTCGGTGCAACTGCGAGGAAACCGTGCCCGGCTTCGATCGCTTTTCGTACTTTCTTTTGGTTGCCGAGATAAACCGGCTCGGTGCGAGATTGTTCGCCAAAAAGGTTGGTGGTCGGGGCTTCGCCGGCAGGCGGCACCAGCTCGTCGAATAGGGCTCCGAGATCTACTTCAGTTCGCGGAACAGCTTCTCCGCCAGCGTCGCTTGCTGCTTGCTGATCATCGGAGATTCCTTCCTGAGATACTCCATCGCCTCGTCCAGCGTCTCGATCGACGGCATCGGGACGCTCGGCTGCTTCCTCGCGTACATTGCTATCGCCTGGTGTTCCTTCCAGAGCGGAGCTATCTCCAAAAAGGCTCTGCTCACTTCCGGGTTCAATCCTTTGGCCCGGAGGCTTCGCATCGCTCTCTCGCAGGCTATCCGCATCTCCGGTTCGCTCAGTCGGAACATCGTCTTCCCGAACTTCGACATCATCGGTTCCGTCCTCGCTATCCGGTTCCAGATCTCGCTCGAAATAGTCATCATAAACCTTTGCTCCTTCCGGGATTCTAACATCAAAGCCGAAGTAGTAATAAAAATCGTCCTCCGTGACGACGTATTCGCCCGGTGCTTCGAACTCACTGAACTCGCCAACATGCTCAATTACGACATCCACCATCGGCGGAAGATCGCCCTCGCCGGCATAGACCTCCTCGACGTAAACAAAATCATCGTTCCGTCCGATCACATAGGCACCGCGGAACGCCGGTTCAAGCTTTTTGTTTTGTTCCCATTTGTGCGTGTAGCCGTAAACATCGATCAGCTGCTGGAGCGTGACCTTGCCGTCCTCTAAACCGCCCTCTATCTCGGCAACATTTGCGGCAACTTCTGAGGCGGTTTTCGCATTTCGGAGCAGCTCGTCGGCCTGTCTCCCGAATTTGTTCGAGGCGATCAGGTCGTAGATCTTCCGTTGAGCTATCGTCAGCCCCTCGCGGCCGATCGCGGCTTGCCGGACGAATTCGTCTAGGTTCGCACCGCGGAGCTCGGCCTCGCGGATCCACTCTATCGCGGTCGCGGCATCGGCGATCAGCTGCTGGACCGCCTCGCTGTCCGTGTCTTCGCCCGACCAGCGGGAAATAATGCCCTGTGCGGCCGAGGAAGCCTTCGGCGTCGCTTTGTCGTTCCGCGTGTCGTAGAGCAGCTCCCCGATCTCCTCGCCGAACGTCTCAATGACCTGCCGGCGTGCTTCGGTTTCTGCCTTACTGAGCAGCGATTCCTTGATCGCCGCTTTGGAGTTATCCTCGGCTTGCTTTGGCTCGATCGCGGTCGGGCCGTCCTGAGCGAACAGACCGGTGTTGTCGGCTTCGAGGCCGAACAGGTCGGTCTGCTCGGCGCCGCGGAGCGCTTCGAGCGACGGTGGTTGTGCCTCCGGCGTCGCGGCATTGTCCGCCTGGTCCGTCTCACGCACCTCTTCCTTCGAGGGGAAATACCAATCGAATTTTTGCTTTCCGGCCTTGAACGGAGGCGTGTTGCCGAGTGCCTTTTCGAGCTCGTTGATGTTCGCCTTCGCCCATCCGATATGGGTCAGGACGAGCTTCATGTTGACCGGTGCGCTGTTCCAGAGGTACTGATCAAGCTCCTCGGTCGCTTCCGGATTTTTCAGATCGGCCAAATTCGCGTTATAGCGATTTGTCAGCCGCTCAAGTTCTGCGCGTTCCGCCGCCAATGCTTCTTCATTCGAGGCGTATCCCTGCCCTTTTTTCTTTGGAAACTTGCCTGCGTTATAGAACGGGTTCTCAAAAGCAAGCACATCGTCCAATGCCGGGACCTGAGCCGCCACCGAATTCCGGAAATCGCGGTGCCGTTCGCGTTCGGCCTGCCGTTCTGCCTCGGCTTCCTTGCTCAGCTCTTCGTCTTCTTGCTTTTCTTGCTCGGCAAAGAGGCCGGACGTGTCGGGGTTGCCGACTTCGCCTTCCGGTTCTTCCTTGAAGATGCTCGTTTCGCTGCCTTGATCGCTATCCGGTGCGCCTGATCCGTCAGGTTCGGGAAGCGTGTCCGCAGCTCCTCCATCCGTTTCTCCCCTATCTCGGGCGATTTCGAGGATCTCGCCGATGATGTCTTCGATGATGTCCGGGTCAAGTCCATAAATTCCTCCAAAGTCTTTGAGTATTTCGATCTCCGCATCGCTCACGCCTGCGGACCGCTCGAGCTCGGCGAGTATCGGTGCGACGGCGGGATCCGTCATGAATCGCTCGATAACACCGACCAGGCCGTATTCCTCTCGCGGCATCGTCATCAGCTGGTCGACCGCGGCCCAATCCATCGGCCCGCCCCACGTTTCCTCGGAATCTTCAGCGTAGGCCGCGAGGTACGCCCGGCTCATTGCTGCCCGCTTTTCCGGCGTGTCAGTCAGGCTGCGGTTTTCGGGATCGGCGGTCAGAGCCCGCGTCGTGTCGGACGTTTGCGGAGCCGTTACGAACGTACGTTTTATCCGTTGTATCGTATCGAATGCTTCGCCGAGAAGATCGTCCACGTGATCCTCTAGCAGCACATCCATGTTGATGCCGTCGAAGAATCGCGGGTCGGTCAGGCGTTCGATGACGTCATACAGCGAATGAATGTTCTCGTCCGTAGGCTGCTCCAGCAGTTTGTACTGTTGGGCAGCCTTGACGAGCTGTTGAAGCACGTCCTCCGTGAACTGCACCCATGCCGTTTCCTGCGAGTCCATGTAGGACGTGATTTCGGCTTGCAGTTCGCGGATCCTCGCACGCAGCGGCTCCCGCTGGGCCTTTGCCGCCTTGCTCTGGCCCTTGATAGCGTTCACCTGGGGTTTGATCTTCTCGATCTCCTCCAACTGCCCTGCCGTCGCGTCCGGGTCGATCTCGAAGGTCTGGAGCGTATCAAACAGGTCGCCGATTGTCGCGGCCGTGTCGCTGAACAGGTCCTCAGCGGTCCGGCGATTCGATTCGGTCGGCTTTTCTGTTTTGAACTTTTTCTCCAGATCGGCGACGGACATGATCGTCCTGTCCGTTCCGCGTTCGAGCCTGATGCCAATCTGGCCTGACTTACCGAAATCCGATTGATGGCCCGTAACTTTCCATGGCTTACCGCCCGTGCGATGAAGCAGCTTGCGGCCAACAGGATATTTGGCCTTGAGGTCTTCGGGCTTAGGAGCGGTTGTCGTCGCCATTGCTGCAAGCTCGGCTTCTAGGCTGTCAAGCTGCTGCTCTGCTGCGGCCAGAGCGTTCTCGTCAACCTCGTCGGCGTTCTCAAGTTTTTTGATCTGCCGCTTGGTTTGTGCGAGTGCCTTTTTGACTGTTTCCGGCGTCCGCTCTGGCTCGGGCAGCGGGCCGTTCTGCAATCCCACCTTCGTGATCGCCGAGTCCGGGTTTGCGGCAAGGAATTCGTTCAGCGTGCCGTCCGGCAGCCATTCGTCAACATCCGCTTCGGCAACATAGGCGGTAAGCCATTCGCCCTTCGATTGATCGTAATGGCGAACCTTGAACACACTCTCATTGTTCGATATCGCCTCACCGATGATCCTGCCTCGGCCGGAAAGTTCGGTCGCCGGCGAGTCGGCGGTCGTAAACGAAATGTCGCGTCCGCCGTTCGATCGATCGGCGTGTTTGTCGAGGGCCTCGGGGCTGATCTTATCGAGCTCCTTGCGAAACTCATCATCCGGCAGACGGGCAATGCGTGCCTTATCTGCGTCCGCCGCCTTCACTTCCGCGTCAAACAGCGACGGGGCAGAATCTTCCTCCGGCACCAGATCGTCGAACATCTTGCCGAGGTCGTCGTCGGACGGCGTATCGCCACGCATTTCGATCGGCTCGTCGAACATCGGCCCGGATCGCAAACCCTGCTTGTCCGGCGTTCCGAGTTTTTCATAAGCGTAGTCGCGGCCGGCTCGGCTGATCTGCTCTTGCGATCCCGTTTTCGTGTCGAGGAGGAACCACTGTTGCCCGTTCGGCGTCATCCTGCCGGTCGTTGCAGTAAAGCCCTGTTCGATCAGCTTGTCGATGTGCTTCCGCTCTCCATCGGAAAGAGCCTCGTCCTGGTCGTCGTCCTGACGAGTGTCCGCAATGAATTCGCGGTTCCCTGCGGTGTCGATGTCGCCTGCGTCGTTGACGACGAACTTCTGCATCAGCGAGGAGTCGAGTGTTTCCGAATCGACCTTGGCCTGCTCGACCGGGCTCATCGCCGCAACTGTCGATTTGTTGGCATCTACTGCGATCTGCCGCAGGTCGCCGTCTTCGAGCTTTGTGTTGTCGAGGATCCCGACATACATCAGGTTGTCGCCCTGAACGCTCGGGTCCTTTGATTTCGCGAATCCCTGGTACTCCTCGAAACGCTCCGGGTAGCGTTCGCGGGCGAGGTCGAGCGCCAGCGTCCGGCCGTTGCCGGTGATCAATGCGTACTTGATCTTTCCGTCGACCTCGACCGGAACGACGAGCATTCTGCCGTCGCCGGCGTTGACGTTGTCGCCGAGCTTCGCCGGGATCAGGTTGCGTGCTATCTCATCGGCCTGAGCGTCCGAGGCGATGGAGTCACGGTCACGCGGCTGAAGCAGCTCCGGATAACCTTCCTCCCACGAACCGATGATGTCGTCGCGGCTGATCACGACCGGGACCACATCGTACTTGTCGTTGGTCGAGGTATAGACCGTATCGATCGGCATGTCCTCGGTCGGCGTGAATTTCTGGATCGCGGCACCCTTTCCGGAAGCTGCCCGCCCGGTGCGGATCTTCCGCACGACCTCGGCGGTCGTCGGCTGTCCGGCAGGCTGTGCCGGCTGTCCGGCCTGCCCCGGCTGCGGAACGCGTTCGATGATCTCTCCCCCGAAGTCCTCGGCACCGAATTGCGTCGGCTGCCGTGCCGATGTCGTCTGCTTCGGAGCTTTCGGCGGCTTGTACTCGGTCAGGCTGGTGCCGCCGATCGCGAGCTGCTCCGGCGTGAAGAAGTCCTGCCGATGGTAGAACTCTTCGCCCGGTCTGCCGCGGTAATCGTAATCGACGACGAACTTGCCCTGCCGAATTGCGACGATGCGGCCGGTGCCTTTGCCTTCGATCTCGACTTCCTTGCCTATGACGTTGCGAGGAAGCCTTGTTTTTGGTTTTGCCTGCCCCGCTGGCTGCGTTGGAGGCGTTGCCGGGGGTGTTTGGGTGCCTTCAGGCGTTTGAACGCCTCCAGCGGGCTCTGTGGCCGCCTGTTGAGGCGTCTGAACGGTTCCCGGAGCGACCTCGTTGGCAATATCGTCCAATGCGGCCGTATCTCGCCCGCCCATATCAAGCCCGCGGACCGTCGCCTGGCCGGTCCGGTCGCCGAACTTTTCGAGAATGGCGGATTCGCCCGCATCCTCGGCCGCCTGTGGCGTGCGGAGCTCGCCTTCCGGGATCTCTGCTTCCGCTTCCGGCTGTTCGCCCGGCATCCGGCTTTGACGGATGCCCTCGCCGATCACAGAGCCGACCGTCTGCGTTCCGCCGCCGAGGATGCCGCCCGTCGCGCCGCCGATCACGGCAGAATGGAAGTTCTCGGCGATCGCCTTTGGCAGCTCGTCGAGAAAATTGAGGATCAGGCGGCCTTCGCTCGGGTTTTGAGCGGCAATGGCCTTGACCGCAGCATCCACGAACGAAGACTGAGCCCACTCTTGGATCGCTTCCTCGGGCATTTCGCGAGCGATGCCCTGTGCAGCTCCGCGGCCGGCCGCTTTGGCGAACTCGACCATCGACCGGGAAAGCGTCTTGACCGATTCATCGGAGAGCTCGGTGCCGAGCCGGGCCAGCATACGGTTTGCCGTGCCGCCCAATCCGAACTTCTCCATGTAGCCGGAGCCGGCACCGACGAGGACCGCCCAATTCTTGGCCTGTTCGACGGGAATGCCCGCTTTGACCATTTCCTCGAACGTGTTGCCGATCTCCATTCCGGCGCCGAGTGCAGGGATCGCGTACTTGAACTTCTTGAGAGCAAAACCTGCCCCGAGGAAGACGACACCGGACGCTAAGCCCTGATTGACCTCGCCGGAGAACGTGTGCTGCAGATACCGGTCATCGCCGGCAAACTCCTCCAGCCAGCGGGCATACTGCCAGAGACGAGCATTCCGCGGATCGTCCTGAGCCCCTTCGATGTCGCGGGTCAGGATGTCGGACGGCCGCATCACCCCCGAGCCGGATGCCATCACGTTCCGAAGAGCGACGACGACGTTCATCGCATTCCGCACGGTCGGCATGTAGTCCTTCGGCACTTTGATGCCGAGCACTTCGAGATCTTCGGCTGCCGAATCTATCACCGCCGCGGACTTGCCGAAGCTGGCGATGTTCTTGAGCACGTTCGAGCCGAAGAATTTCAACTGCCGGCCGATGTTCGCTTCCTCGCCGGCATTGGCTTCCATGAACTTGTGGAATTCGCCGATCGATCCGAATTCAGCCTGCATCGACCGCAGCGAATCGCCGATCGCTTCTCGCCGCCGCTTCTGGGCTTCCGGGCTGTTCACGCCACGGAGCTCTGGCGGGCCTTCCCATGCCGAATAGACCATCGGCAGGAGGATGCCGGCGTTCGATGGCTTGCCGTCCTTGCCGGGCCGGGCCTGCTCCCTCGCGGCCTTGATCCGGTCTGCCCGCTTGAACGGGCCGACGACGAATTCATAGAACCCGGTGCCGCCGTCCTGGACGTCGTTGAGAAGTCGTTTGTACCAGCTCGGGTCGTTGAGACTGGCGATGGCGTTGATCAGCTCGCTTTGCTCGGCTTCCTTGGCCTTGTCGAGCACGTCACGCGGGACGATGCCGAGGTTGGCGAGTGCTTCGACGTAGGCGATGTTCGGTGATCGCCGGGAAAGATTCTCGAGAGCTTGCTGCCCGAGCCGGTTTTCCGCGGGATCCTTGCTGCGAAGCATTTCGAGGACGCGTCCGGTCTGGTTCGCGGCACTGTCCGCGGTCGCGTTCGCCCCGGTCGTTTGCTTGGCGACGTAGTCCTTGATGAACTGCTCGTTCTCAAGTCGCTTCTTGCGTGCGTCGGCGAACTTCGGGTCACTTTCGAGAGCCGCCCGGAGCCGGTCTGCGTTGATGCCCATTTCGGCAAATTCGGCGATCTTCGCATCGTCGATCTCGAACGTGCTCGCGATGAACTTGGCGATCGCGTCGTCGCGCGTCCGCTCCAGCAGCGGTTGGTTGAATTTGAGGAAGTCGCGGATCTCGGCCGCACGCTCCGCTGTGATCTGATAACGCCCCTTGGTCGGTTCGGTCGGCACGTTGGTAGCCTTGCCGCCCTCGGTCAGATAGACGAAGTCGCCGCCTCGCCGCTTCTGGAACTCGATAGCGGCCTGAACCTCGACCTTGTCGAGCGGCCGGCCGTACAGCTCATTGCCGAGCTGACGGACCGCTTGTTCGAACACGTGCTGCCGTGGATCGGAGCCGAGCGGAGCGGTTGCCGGGTCAACGTCGGCGTAGAACGTGCCGATCCCCTCGGTTGACGGTCCTGCGGTCGTGCTTCGCGGGGCCCGGCGCGCTCGTGTCGGCGTTTCCTGCACCTGCGGAACGATGCCTTGTTGGGCATTGTTCGCCGCGTAGAGCTCAAGGGCCTCGATCTGCTTGATCTCCTCGTCCGTGAAGATCCTTTGCTGCTTACCGGCCTGGACCGCGGCCCAGCCTTCAATGAACTTCTGCCGCAGCTCTTCGGAATCGGTAAAACCCTGCTCCAATCGCGTCTGATACGCTTTGCGAAGCATCGGATCAGGAGGCAGCTCACTTTTTGGCGGGGTCTTGCCGGCCACCCACGGTGGCAGCTCGGGAACGCCCTCCTCGCGGATCGTGCCGTCCGGCGAGAACACGAACGGTTTGCCGTCGCGCAGCCTGCGGACGTGGCCCTCGGGCACGTTGTCCTGGTTTGCGTCGAGCTGGTACTCGTTGCCCTCGGCATCGTATGCCCGCTTTGTCGGAGCGGTCGGCTTGAACTGCTTCGTCTTTTCGTCCAGCTCGTAAGTATCGCCGTCCTCGTTCTTGGCGAAATAGCGGCCGTCGATCTCGCCGGCGTACTTCAGCCCGTTGCCGACATCGCCCGTCTTTTGCCACTCGTATTTGAACGGTTTGCCGAACTGATCGACGTTGGGGTCTTCTGCACCCTCCACGCCCGGCTGAAGAGCTGGCTGCCTCGGCGGCTTGCCCTTCCGGAACTTGGCATCGAACGCAGCAATATCCTCCGGCCGGTGCGCGATCGGAGCAGTCGGACCGCCGACCTTGAAGTCCACCTGCGGAGCTCCGGACACCGGATCGCGGGTAATGCCGCCTGCGACCTCGTCGAGCCGCCGCAGATCCTTGAATCCACCCGTCCGGTCGACGTAGTGCCGGAATGTTTCCTTGTTGTTCGGAAGATAGGAGTACATCTTCCAATCCGGCACCTCGCCGTGCTTTTTGTAGTATTTGAGCGCCCGGGACTTCGGTCCGCCGACGTAGGCCAGGCGACGACCGATCGGGTCATCGGAACCGCTGCGGAACTCCAGAGCCCCGATGGCGATATTGTCGATCTCGTCGTCGGGGTTGAGGCCGTGCTTCTGCCATTTCTTTGCCGTGGACGGCATCACCTGCGAGAAACCGATCGCCCGCTCACCGGACTTGGTCGGGACGCCCCTGATCACGCGGCCGGCGTCGTCAAAATGCCTGCGCCCGGACTCGTGCTTCGTGACCATATCGAAGTCGTCGAAGACATCGTCCTCCATGTCGAGCTTGAGGCCACGCAGCCGGTCGAGCACGCGTTGGCGACGCTCGGCTTCTTTATTTGCCGGTGCCGACGCGGTTCGCTTGGGCCGCTGAGCCCTCGGTTTTGGCTTGGCGGCTTTTGGAGTGTCTGCGAAGGCATCTAAAGCGGAAAAATCCTGAGTCTGTTGAGACTCGGGATCATCCGCAAACGCGTCGAGAGCAGAAAAGTCGGTTTCTCGTTCCATGATTACTTGATCACGCCATTTTGCTTAGCTTTTGCGACCGCCGATTCGACGGCTTCAGGGCTCATCCCGCGGTTCTGGTAGTAGCGCCGGGCCTCGGCTTCGCTGAACGTGCCGCCCGCCCGCCGCTGGGCCGCTCCGCCTTGGGGTTTGCTCGCTTCTTTCTCTGCGTTCCGCTTCCTGGTCTGAGCCGCGGCAATCTCACCCTTGAGAGCAGCGATCCGCCGATCGTAGTCGCTGACGTCAAGCCCTTGGTCGATATCGCGTTGCCGAGCAACTGAAAGGTCGGTCAACTCGCTCGAAGCTTTTGCGATCTGAGCATCGGCCTCACCAATTGCTCCGCGTGTCTTCGCCGCCTGGTCCTGTGCTCGTTCCGCCGCACGCTCCTCGCGGGTTTCCGCCCGTTCGGTCCTGCCGGCATTCGCCTGAGCGACACCGACTGCGGTGCCGAGAACATCCTTCGGAAGTGCCGGCACGTACTTGCCCGGGCTTCCCGGTACTTCGACGTCATGCTCTTGTTTTAGCGGGTCGATGCCGACGCTGGTATTGACTCCGTACTCGGCTTCGTTCTGGAGGCGGATCAGTCGCTTGCCGCCCGGTCCGTCGATTTCGACGAAACGCGGGTTGTTCGGGTCGCGCAGATCTATCCCGTACTTCTGCGAGATATGGTTCAGGTCCGCGTCGTCCAAATAGCCTTTGCCGGCCAGCATGTCGATCTCGGGCTTCGCTAGGTCGTAGAGAGCTTGCTGGCTTTTGAGCCCTTCCTGCGTGACGCCTTGCCGGGCCTTCTCTTTCTCCATTTCCTGCTGATACTCACCGAGAGCCCGATCCTTGTACTGCTGGGATTTGAATCGCTGGTGCATTTCGGGCTTGAGGCCGAACGCTCCCGCTCCCGTCGCGGCAGCTCCCGCGAGGCCGGCAAGTCCGCCCTGCCCGCCGTTCTCGCCCCACATCCGGAACGCGTTCCAGAGTCCGGAACCGATACGGTTCATTACCGATCTTTCCCGCGGTGCCGGAGGCGTCGTTTCGTAGCGGTTTCTGGCAGCTTCGAGTGGCGACATTTCCCGCCGCCTGCTGTACATATCAACCTCGCCCTGCGAACCGGTGCCTTCCGGGTTGTTGGCAAGGTACTGCTGAATCTGATCGATCGGAAGATCGCCGCCCGACATCGCTCCGCCCGGCAACGTGGACGGTCCGGCACCTTCCGGCGACTGCCCGAGCATCATCATCGCGGCCGGGTCGGTGTTGCCGATCGTCTGCTGCTGAAACATTGCTGCCGCTCGCGGATCCTGCTGAGGCTGAGCGGCGAACTGATCCCCCTCGGTGCCGCCCATCGTCATCGTCTGATCCGTCATTTCGGGAGGAGCTTCGAAGAAGCGCGGCCTGTGGCCACCGCCGTCCATCGCCTCGCCGACCATCCGGCGTGCCGCCTGGTCGATGCCGGGCCGGTGCAGGACCTCGCCGAGCTGCTCCGCCATCCCTTCGTCGAGCTGCGGCCGATATTTCATATCGCTGACGGGCTTCGCCTTTTTGGCTGTATTGAAAAGAAGTTCTCCGATGTTCATTGCTCAGGTACTCCGATAATTTTGCGAGCTGCTTCGAGGTTTGCAGTTGGCGACCATTCGACACGCTCGATGTCAGTCTTGGCCTTCGGGCAGAACACCGGGCCCACGCCCGGCCTCAAACATGCCGTGCACGCCGCGATATTGCCGGTATCACGTGTTTCGCTTGGCTTTTCGTAGGGAATGTTGAGCTGACGAAGGACATCGACAACCTCGTCGTCCGTCCACTCATAAAGCGGAAAATCGAGGACCGCGTAGCCGAGATCCATCCGGTCGCTCGGAGCGAGAGGCAGATCGCCCCAAATGAAGTGGCGGTCGGTCCGCTTGGTGCCGAGCACGTGGGTTTTGAAGCGGACCGGTGGCGTCACCCGATCGTTCTCGAACCTGATCCCGACGTCAAACGAGCAGCGTTCACCGTGGACCATGTCGCGGATCACCGGGAGGCACTGTCCTTCGGGGCCGATCGGATAGAACGAGATGAAGGCAGTGTCCTTGTTCGCGTTCCCGACCATCATTCCGCGCACCGGCCGGTAGCTGTAGAGTGCCGCCCGTTCGCGAGCCAGGAGCTTGTACACGAGGTTCTTTTGCAGGGCTGACCAGCCATCATCGAAACGAAGAAGATTCACGGTAACCCCGAGGCTTCGGGCAACGTGATAGAGCAGCAGCGAGTCCTTGCCGCCCGAAAACCACAACGCGGCATTCGTGGTGAAGGTCTCGCTGACTCGCTCTTTAAGCTGGTCGAGTTTGGTCATATCACGCTTACGCAGCTCCGGCCGCGCCGACCGACGCCCCTCCGGTCGGTATCGCCGACGCCAGCATCGCTCCGCCCATCAAACCTTGAGTGAGCATTCCGCCCCAATCGAACGGCTGGACGGTCGTTTGCGTGCCGCCCGTCTGGACGAACTTGTCCTGCGTCATGTTGGCGAGGTTCATTGCCCCGCTGGTCTTGGCCATGTGCTCCCGCGATCGAGCATCGGAGAGCGCTGCCCCCTTCTGCATCCGGATATTGAAGAGCTGGCCGGCTTTGACCTTGTTGCGGGCAGGCTCGGGCAGGTCTTGCTCGAACACCTGATTGTCGATGTCGTTCTCGGCCTGGCCGTAGGCAAATGCCAGCGGAGAGGTGAAGTCAGCACCTTCGCGGACAAGCCCGCGGGCCCACTTGGTGTCCTGAGTGTCCTGGTACGGCACGTAACCGTGCGTGTTTTTAGTTGTCGTGGTGGTCTTTTTTTTCCCCATCTGTGACTCCAATGAGAAAAAGCTCCGCAGCTCAAATTTGAGCTGCGGAGCTTTCATCCGGTTCGGGCCGTACGGCCGCTTCAGGTTGTCAAGAAAAATAGCACTTCACCGCGTGAAACGCAACGAGTTTACGGTTTCGCGGGGCTAGATCCCCGCTATCGAGTAGTCCTTGGCGCCCTGTTATCGCTTGGTTAGGGCGACCTGAATGTCGGATACGACATTCCAGTAGTGCTTAATGGCGAATGCCTTTGCTTCGTCGCTCCGGGCTGCCCAGGCGGGATCAAGAAAATAATTGAAGTTGAAGTCAAAGTCAGTGTCGATCGGGTAGTGCGTCAGCCCGTTCATTTCCCGCCACTGCCTGTTGAAATACAGGAAGGTGTGCTCACTGATCGCCCTCTTGTGCGTCGGATCCTGCCAACATCGTATAGAAGTATAATAAGGCGCAATGACGACCATTTGGCCACCTGGTTTGAGAATGCGGTGGCACTCGCCCATGAAGGCGATAAGGTCCGCGGTATGCTCAATGAAGTGGCTGCAATGGATCTCGTCCACCGAGTTGTCCTTCGCGAACGTCCACTTCGGCCTGTCGAGGTCAAATACAATGTCGACCGCGTCAGTCTTAATAAGGTCGACCCCTGTGAAGCCCTCGCGTTTGTTGTTCCCGCACCCGAGGTCTATCCTTACGGGAGCGGGCTGTTCTTTTGTTTTTTGTGCTTTCGTTGCCATATCACCACATTATCTGATTCTGCTGATCCCAGTGCCCGACGCGAACCCGACCGTCACAGGCAAACTTATACCCCCATCCGGCAAGCTGCTCAAATGCCCACAGATCCTGCGTGTACGCCCGGGCCCCAACGCCCGGTACGACCTCTTGCACGGTGCGGAACAGCGGACGCTGCACCCTACCGTCGAGAAAGATGCTCATTCTCCAAAGGTTGAAACCCATGCCGAGGCCATTTGCCGGCGTCACGCCCTCCGGGTTAGGTATCTGCGGAATAAAATTTCTCGGCATTACATTCGGATCGCCGTAACACATCGGTTGGCCGTGTTCGCCCTTGGTCCAGTAAAGCCCGCCGACACAATCGTATTTTGCCCCATCGATCTTACCCTCGATGCTTTCGTAGAGCTTCATTAAGCCGTCTGGCGGCGGACAGTTATCCTCTTCAATGGTCATAACGTATTTGTACGACGCGAGCTCAGGCTGCGCCGTTATCATATCGATCGCCGCTTCGTATGCCGCCCCGACCTCCATACCTTGAATAAAGATCGGCCCGACCACTTTTTGGTTCATCGGCCTCATCAGCCCCATCCACGACTGCACTACCGTCGCGGGTATTACACCCCGCGTTGGACAGATGATGATAGTTGACAGGTCTTGATACGTCCCGCCGCGCGTCAGCCTCGCCGCCGACGCAAGCAGATCCTTATTGTGGCTCCCTTCAAAGTTGGGAACGATGATCTTCGCCTCCATTAAGTCCTCGCTAAATTGAAGTATATTGAACCGCCAGAAGTCCACTGTTGAACCTGACTAATGTGTATCGCGTCGGGCGGTGATATTGTGGTGGCTGTGTAGCGCCCGTTAAATCCCTTCCACGACACGCTTGAAAGGTTGGCTGTGGTCACTGCGTCCGTTCCGCCACCGATCAGTCCCACGGGCGGAGCAACCGTGCCTCCGCCTCTCCACGAATAATTCATTGACGCCGTAGCTGTTGCTGATGCGTATAACATCATCACATAATGACCGGGGGTAAGAGCCGTTCCCGCCGTCTCCCATCCTGTTAATCGAAACAACCTCACACCTGAAATTGATCCGGTATCGGTGTTGGAAAAGACGTTCTGTAATGACGCAAGCCTGGAGATGGAATTGGACGCAACGAATGTATAGAGTGCCGCCTGAACCGTAAATGCGTTAGAGCCGTTCGTCGCTCTTGATGCCTCAAAGTGTAAGGCGTTGTGAGTAAGCGATCCGCCCAATTCAAATGGTATCAATATCGGTCTCTGCGTTACCCCCGTCGCCGTCATATTCGTGATGTTGTTCATCGAAATACGGTCGATGTTCTGGTAGTCAAACAGGCTGTATCCGCCGCCGCCGCCCGGAGTTGGGCCGATGATGGTGATCGTTCCGCGATTGATCGACGTTTGCAAGGACTGTGAAAGCGTGATGTTGCTCCCGCCGACAAACTGAAACCTGCCGGCATTCCCGAGCCCTACCAGGCCGGCCTCACCTAACGTGTTGCCGGCAGCATCCATTCCAATAGACACATCCACGTTCTGCCCACTAATAGATAGTGTCGCACTTGATCCGTTTATGGATTGTGAAAGGGTGACGTTATTCCCACCCGCGAGATACATCGCTAAGTTCGTGCCTGATATGACGCCACTTGTCCCTACGGTATTTCCTAGATTGGACATGCCGAGAGTATTCGTTCCCGCCCCTCCGCCGCCAGAAGGAACGCTCACAACAACGCTTCCGTTGGACACGCCGACGCTCGCTACGCCCTCTCCGCGGAACGATAAGTTAGAGGCGTTCAGTGCCCCAGACGAGGACTGTGTCGTGTTCCCGGCCGCGTAGGCACTCAATTGCTGATTCGATTGAGAGGTCAGGCCGTTGTGTGACGCCACCAAAGAGCCGTTAGACGAATAGAATGAGACCCCATTCAAGTTGCCAAATGTCGCGGTCTGGAATGCGAACGAACCGTTCGATCCTGATAGAGCTTGTCCGCTCTGAGAGGTGAGCCCGTTGTGTGACGCATAAAGCCCCTGCGTCCCCGTGGAGAACGATACACCATTAGAGTTAGCCAATGAAAGCGTTTGAAATGTCGATGAACCATTAGCCGCACTTACCGCTTGATTCGATTGAGAGGTCAGGCCGTTGTGACTCGCCGTGATGGTCGAGTTATTGCCCCCGAAGGTAATACCGTTGGAGTTCTGTAAAGAGATGGCTCCCGTCGAACCCAATAGGCTTACAAGGTTCTGCGTCTGGACGCTCTGGTTAAATGCTGAAACGGTGATGGTCGCGCTTGCCCCGTTGAGTGACTGCGAGAGTGTTATGTTATTGCCGCCCGCGAATAAGACACGAACCTGTCCGCCTGACGCCACCCCCGAGGTTCCGGAGGTGTTACCCAAGTTCGACATACCGAACGTCTGCGATTCGACCGTTTGGGCCGGCACCGCGGGAACGGTGTAACTGGCTGTGACCCGGCTGCCTCCGCTCAGCCCGAAACTTATGCCGTTCGAGTCTGCGAAAATAATGTCCCCGGTCCGGCCGACGCCAGTCCCTGCCGAAATGCCCTGGACGTTGCTCTGTGTTTGGACACTTTGCGAGGTCAGTGCGTTATGCGAAGCGGTGATCGTCGATGCGTTCCCGCCGAACGTGATCCCGTTGGCATTGTCCAGGCTGATGTTTCCGGTCGATCCAAGCAGCGAGACCATGTTCTGTGTCTGAACGCTCTGCGACTGAGCTGCGATGGATAACGTGGCACTCGCTCCGTTAATGGACTGCGAAAGCGTAACATTGCTTCCACCCGCAAACAGCATCTGAAGATTAGAGCCAGAAATAACACCCGAGGTCCCGGCCGTATTGCCGAGGTTCGACATACCGAGAGTATTCGTGGCCCCGCCGACATTGACCGTAACGCTTTGTCCTGATCCTGCAAACCCTTGAGCCATTTTACGTCACCTCGCTCCCGAATAAGTTGAAACTGAGATCAGCACTTGCCGCAAGAACGCGCACCTTATCGCCAGTCCCTAGGGAAAGCCCGACCGTAGCAATGAAGGTTTCGTAGGCCGGGATCGCAATATCGAAATACAGGTAGTCCTTATTTACTGTCGCCCCACCACCTGCCGAGACCGACACACGGAACGTCGTCGACGAACCACTCCGATTGCATATCACTAAAGACGACACGACGGCCTGCGTCGCGGCCGGCACTGTGTAAAGATCCGTTTCGACCGACGCGGACGGGCTCTGTTGTCCCAATATTTTATATGCGATCGGCATCTATGCTCCCATTAACAGAAAGGGCTCCACGAAGCCGCCCGACCCGCTTCCGCCACCGGAAAGCGACTCAAGCTCATCGATCGCCGACTGGACGTTTGAGGCCACCAGCGACCCGCCCGAATTATCAAAGGCAATGTCCGCCGCCGTCAGTCCGTCGACGGCCTCATCGGCTGCGGCCTGCGACCGATGCTCGATGTCCGTGATCACCCGCACCCGGGCTAAGGGATCAACGAAGGGCACGGCGTACCTCCATCATTTCCCATCGCAGGATCCGGCCGCGTGACTGTCCGAGGTCCATGAACAAGCCGGTTGATGCGAAATCAATGGCGTTTAGGATCGCGATCACGCCGCGGTTCTTGCGGAGCGGCCAGCAGCGAATGATTCGAGCTCCCGCGGTCAGCGTTCGGTCGCGAAGCTTCCGCATTTGAGCGACGGCATCCGCCGTCGCCGCCTTAGCATGGTCGAGCACGCTTAAATGGATGAATTGAAGGCCCTGAACTTCCTGTGGTTCGAAGTAAACGGCGAGGACGAGCTGGTCGCCGTCAAAGAGTCCGTGAACGGCCGCATACGTGTCGATCTGCGTCACGTACTCGGGGAGGCTACGCGTGAACGTCTTAGCGGCATCGCGGAACCATCGCGGCATTGCCCGCTCTGCTTTCCAGATAGCGGGTAAGTGCTCGTAGATCAGTCCGTTTTGTCGCAGCTCACGCCATTCCATCATACGTCCGGCCCTCCCTGTGGATTGATCGGCAGCTCGCCGGCGATCGGGCCGCCGCCGATGCCGGCGATCTCAAGGAGGCTGTCGGCCGCGTCGATCTGCGGCAATGCCGGGCCGCCACCGGAATTGGTGAGGCCGAGCTGCACGCCTCCGGTCTGAAGTGCGTATTCGACCAGAAGCAGCTCGTTCTCGGGGTCGAGTTCGAGCGCCTGGATCATATCGGGATCTGTGTGCGGGTCGCGTGCCATTATTGTCCTGTACCGTGTGTTCCAACCTCGACGACAAGCTCGTCCAGCCGGTCGGGGAGATTGGTGCCTGTGTCCACCCACGTTCCCGCGAGACGGATCGAAGCGAGGCCGAGATTCTTGACCATGTGACGGACCTCGAAGTTCCGGGCAATGCCGCCCGATGCTTGGAGCGGGATATTGCCGGAAATGCTGTTAAGCCCGAGCTCGATATCGTCCGGGTTTAGCGTCCGATTCGCCCAGGTCGTGCCGTGGACCTGAACGACCGGATCCGTCAAACGCCCGGTCGCCCGGAATGAGCGAATGAACTTCGCCTTTGCTTCCTCGTTCATATCGCTTGGCTGAAATGCGATCGACCATGGGATCGATCCCGATCCGGCCCGTTCATCATAGCGGTACGTTCGCATCACCGGACTGCCGACCGATTGCCGGCCACCGGCAAGAAACTCGAGTCGATTGTTGACGATCGCCGCTCCGCTGACGATCATGTCGCCCGTCGTGGACGAGAGCACGATCTTTGGCTGCCACGAGCCGGGGTTGGTCGAGAGGTCGAGCGGCAGGATCTCCGATTCCCAATAGCCCGAGCCATTCTTACGCACCGCCGACATGATGATGCAGAGCTGCGTGTTCTTCGGGTCCGACACAACCAGCAGATAGCCGTCCGTCATATTCCGCATCAGGTCGCGGACAAACTTTCCGATCTCGAACGGGCTTTGCCGATCATCCGCCAGCGACGGCGAGCGGTAAGGCTGCCCACCAGACACTGAATAAACATCCGCCTGGACGACGGTGATGTTGTATGGCGAAATCGCTCCCTTGGTCCAGAGAGGCCGCGATGTGAACGGCGAATCGAGCGGTGTTGCCGTGAAGCGGGCCAGCTCGGTGCGGCCGGTCGGCGTGACGAACCAGACGCCTGTTGGCGTTTGGCAGAACAGACGGCCGAGCCCTTTGGCCCATCCGGTGATCGGATCCTCGACGCTCACTCGCCACCGGAACGGCGCCGCCTCGGGATTCGAGTCCTTGCCCGGAACGACGAAGTTACCCGGTGCCGAGCCGAGCCCGCCCGCGGTCTTTCGGTTCCCGAAGCAGGAAATGTAGAACGGCCGGTTGGCGTAGTCCGCCACCCATTCACATTCAGGCGGCTGGTCGTTGTCGCCCGTAGCGACGATGCCCATTTCGTAATCGAGGTACTCGAAGAACGCCTGATCGCTCGTGTTGAAAAATCCGAGCGTCTGCGTGCCGTCGCCCGCACCGGTCAGATTGACCACGGTATTCGCCTTAAAGTTGGCCACGCTCGATGCCAGGCGGACCGTGTTGCGGTCCTTGACGAAAACCCAATAGCCGGTATTGCTCACTAGCGGAGCAGCGTCGGTCGTGCCGCCCGTTCGGATGTAATGGACGAAATCGCCGGGCTTGAAGTCGTGATCCGGAATAGTGAGCGAGTCGTCGCCGGTGTCGATCGCGGTGATGGTCTTTCCTGCGAACGGCATGTCCTTGACGAGCAGCAATGCTCCCGTCTGAAAATTCTCGAGATTCACGCCGCTTACGCCGCCGCCCGAGAGCGTTCCCCAAATACGGACGCCGTCCGCATTTGCCGGCTTGATCGAGAGCAGGTTGGTGACATCGACGCTGAAACGCCCCGAGAGTCCGATCTCAAGCTGAACAGAGAGTGAGTTCTCTTTCACCCGCGGAGAAGGATTTGAAAACCCTTTTGTCTGCGAGTTCCACCAGCTCGCCATGAACGAGTATTTGCCCCCGAACATGCCTTTCCATCCGCCCGAGTGCATATCGAATACCGGTGCCGGAGGAGCGTCCGGAAAGCCGAGCGGAAACTCTGTGTAGGTGCCGTTCGGGGCCCGTTGAAGCCGCTTCGGTGTCGATGTGGCCACGAAGCCGGTATCAGCTCCGTCGATGTAGAACTTGCCGCGGCCGACGAATGTGATGTCCTTGCGTTCGCGGACGATCGCACTCCCTCGTCGCAGCACGCCGCGTTTTCGGTCGAGCTCGAACAGCCGGAGCAGCCCATAGATGGTTTGCCCTGCCGCGGTCGTCGTCGGAGCCCGGTCTGCGATGAAGATGATATTGCTTTCGACCGTGTTGACGACAAAAACTTCGTCGCCGATGAGGAGGAACATTCCCGGCACGACGTCGTCGAGGAACGATGTTCCTGCTCCGGTGACCGTTGTGCTGCCCGCGGTGAACGACGCGGTGCCGGTAAGCGTATGGTCGCCGAGAGCGTAGCTTTGCTGTAGATCCTTGTTGCCCTGGAACACTTCGACGTACGGGATGATGCCGAGATTGCGGACAACGGCATTGCGGCCGCGATAGATCGTCTGCGGTTCGCTTCCTGAGACCGACGTCGTCGGCATGAATTCTGCCCCGAGTAGCGGGATGCGTTGGATCATTGCATTTTGTAATTCAAAAGCTGATCGAAGCGAATGTCGCCGGTCAGTACCGCAGCGATAGTAACGACCACATCGTCAACGAGCTTTTCCGAGATATCGAGCTCCTCGTCCGCGTCGAGGTCGGTCGACGGGAACGACGGAATGTTCAGGTACACACCGAGGCCACGGACCGATCCATGCAGGTTGCTGCCGGCAGCCAGGACCTTTGCCCCAAGTTCGATCTGTGTCAGCGAGTTGACCGCCGTGATGATCGCATCGACGACGATCGCGCCGGTATTATCCGTGATGGTGTATCGCCGTCCGATGTCGCGGCTGGTAAAGCGGCCGTTGGTGACGTTGACCACGTTCGAGAACGCCGTCGTCGTGACCGTGGCGTCATGTTCGCGGAGCGTGATGTAATCGACCTGGCTCCAGATGATCGCATTTCCGGCCGATGTCGTCGCCAGATTGCGGCCCCGCAGCTCCAGCTCCGTCGCCGAGTTGGCATCGTCAACGAACCCGTCGAACACGAGCGTTGTCCCATCCGTGATCTGCAACCGATTGTCCTTGTTATCGACCGAGAAGTTCGCCGATGGGGCGATCATGACCGTAAAGTCTGCGGTCGCGTCCATCTCACCATTATTCGGGACCGGGGTTTCCGTGGGATCGTCAGCGCCGCAGCTCGTCCGGAACTTGAGCCCGCTCGCCGTGTAGTAACAGATCAGATTGTCGTACCGCTGGCGGTCGAAATCCGTGTACGGCACGAGTGACGCATAAGGCTTGCCGGTGATGTACGAAGAATCGAGATATTCCCGCATGAACGTCTCATCGAGAACGCCCTCACCGTTGGTGAGGTCGATGAACTGTTCACGGACGAGGTTGTTGAGCGCACCCGGCTCCTCCGCGATCTGCTTTCGGATCACGTATCGGAGAGCGTGCGGCATGATCGTCTCGGCGGTCATTTCCGAATCGATCAGCTGGCTTTGATGGGGATCAATGCCGCGCCCAACAGCAAGCTGTTCGGCGCGGGCAATGATTTCAGTTAGTGTTGCCATTATGCTCCAAGATTGAGCCAGAACACTTCGACCTGGCCGCTGACGGTCACCGAGCTGTTCGCGCTGATGCCAGCATCGGCGACACCGAAGTTGAGGACGATATCGGCTGCCGATGACCGGCCATCAACGACCGTTTGTCCGGTGCTCGCCCCGCCGCCCGAACCGGCACTCGCGGCCAGCGTGATGCTGGTCGAAGGCACGATGTTGGCCTGCACCGAATCAAGCGTATCGTTCGTGGCTTCTGCGGCCGAACCGACCGAGTGCTTGACGGCTGCGGTCACTCCGATACCGGCAGCCGCGACGATGCTGGTCAGGCGAGTCGTGGCTCCGAGGAATAGGATGTTGCCCTTCGGCAGGTCCATCAGCTTTTTCGAACCGTAGCCGCCGTTCGCACCGCCTGTGTCGATGATCGCGATCTCCTCGTCAACGAGATTGATCAGCGTCCGATGGATGAGGCCTTTTTGCTCGTCCACGATGAGGTCGCTGTCTGCTTTGACGCCGATGCCGACGCTCGTCGGCTCTATAAAATCTGCTCTTTTTCTTGCTTCAGTCATAAGATTGCTCCTTGAATTATTGAAATTTAGCCTTTGATCGGATCGGCATTGACCGTATTCAGCGGCATCGCCGGTAGCGTTTTAAGCTCGGCACGACCAGCGATCACGTCGGCTTCTAGCCGATCGGCGATCCCTTGGTAGTAGCCGCCCTCGTTGGCCAGCCAATCCTCCTGTGGTTGACGGGCCAACACCTTGCACGCGTGCAAGACCTTCAATGCGTCAGGAAGCGGGCAAAGCCCTCCAACGGATGCTTCCTGCG
Organism: Patescibacteria group bacterium; assembly: GCA_022843855.1. Lineage (GTDB taxonomy): Bacteria > Patescibacteriota > UBA1384 > 2-12-FULL-50-11 > 2-12-FULL-50-11. The sequence continues at coordinate 30,934 of JALHMV010000003.1, read as the reverse complement.
GCGTAACTGTGTGCGTCCCGGACCCCGCGGTCGTCAGGTTGATGCGGTTGTTTAAAAGCGCATCGGTATAGGTGTTCGCGAACGCGATATTGTCGACATCCTCGACGATGATGAATACGAACTGCCCCGGCGTCAGCGGAGCAGGCAGCGTCCCATCGGTCGTGAGTTGAACCCGAAGGCCGGTATAGAACGGGTGAGCGGTAATGTCGATCTGATCGGTCGCCGTATCGACGTTGCCGGCATTGAATGTCCGCGTTGCCGGCACGGTGCCGACAGTATCGAACAAGGTCGATTGCTGGTCGACGTCCCAGGCACATCCGCGAAATCTTACGTTCGGCCGCGTGTGATAGATCCTCGACCCGAGCATCGCGTAGTAGTACGCCGGGATCTTGTAGAACGCTCCGGCGTTTTCGATGCGCCGGCTGACGACGCGAAACGGCTGCTCGGTCAACGCCTTACCGTCCGTCGCATCGTAGATCGCGTCGAAGCTGCCGATGAAACGAACGCCTGCGGCATCGTTCAGCGGCACTAGCCCCGGACTTGCTACGCTAAGGCTTTCGGACTGCAATGCTCGGCGGAACTGCGGATTGTTGGAGTTGGCGATCGCGTTCGCGAGCTCTGTGGCGACGGCGATGATGTCCCGCTTGAGTGATCCCCACGGAATATCGGCACCATCAAGCTCGGTGTCGATGCTGACGGCCTCGAACGCGGCACGCCGAGCAGCCTCATCCCCGCCCTCGATCTGACGAGTGCGGAGAGCGACGAACTTAGCTATGTCCTGATAAGGGTATGGCATCAGATCCTATCCGGCTTTCTCCAATAACGGACCTCGATCTCGACGTCCGAAGTGTTGCTGACGCGAATGTAGCTTTTGCCGTCCGCGACGTCCTCGACCATGACCGATGTGTCATCGGGAATAGAGGCAAAGGCTACGGTCGCCAGCGTGCGCGGAGTGGTCGGGAATGCCTGATTCGTATGTGACTCGATCAGCACGCTCACCGCTCCGCCCGAAGGAGCTCCGCCGACGTTACGGATCTCGATGTCCATGATCGTGTTGGCGAGGCCAACGGATTCGGTATAGCCGTTGACCGGAATTACCTCGACGTACGGCACGACCAGGACGTTGTTGGTCGCTCCCGTCACTTGCCGCAGCCGTTTGGCCTCGTGCGAAACTCTTGAATGAATTGCTCCCATGTTAGATCTCCCACCAATAGCCGGTATCTGAAACCGGTTCATTCTGCAGATTGCCGATATGGCTTTCGAACTGTTCCCTGAACAGCGTGAATTGATTCGCGAGGTCTGCCCGCAGATCGCTGCGACGGCGAAGGGTTTGTTCGAGCGAGTGGCCTTCCCACTCGCTGTTCCCAACAACCCGCATTGCGGCCATTACGGTCTTCAGCGTCGTGTACTCGAACGATTCCGGGCGATCGTTCCAATCGTAAAGCCCGTAATCCGAACGCCCCGTGATGTACTGGATCACGTACTCGGTATCTGCCGTATCCGGGATCGGGAACAGACGCACCCACAGCTGCGAATCCTGACGAAAGAAGGCTGCCTTCTGCGCCGAGAGGTTGTAATAGCCGGGATTGACGTTGATCGTCGGCGGCAGAACAACGAACTCGTAATGCTGGTTGCTCATTTCGTTGACGACATCGGTCCACGGGATCGGCAGGATCTGCCCGTTCTCAAGCACGTGATAGATGTTCCATGGCTTGCCCGGAGGCATTCCCGGCCGTCCGTTGACATCTGCCGGCACGACCTGATATTCCGCCTGGTCCGCGACCGTGGTAATGGTTGCCCGGTTGAGCGTCCACTCACGACGCGAATTGGTCATTGCGTTGCGGATGTACTGCTCCGCGGCGAAGAGCCCCGAGAAGATCTCGTCGGGGCTGGGCTTTTGGAACTTCGGAAATCCCAAAAGCCGCCTCACTTCCTGAAACTCTTCGCCGCGTGTCAGCATTAGTTCACAACCTCAAACTCGACCTTGGTGAAATCGACCGTTTCCGGGTTCTCGTCGCCGTCGAAAAGCACCTTGCCCTTTCCGGCTGCGATGCCGGCGAGCATCTTTGCGATCTTGCCGGTCCGCTCACCGACGCGAACAACGTCACCGGCCAGTGGCAGCGGCGTTTTAATGCCTGCTGTTTTAGGCGGAATGGGGCTTTCCTGCTCGTTTTCGCCCTCGACGGGTAGTTCGGTAGCCGTCGAGCGGTTTACGTCGATCACAGAGCGAATTGCAGCCAGATCCTCGGGCTTCAAGCTGGACAGCATTGACGCGATCTCAAGCGCTTCCGGCTTGATGGCCGGAGCGTCGACGTTCGGGGCTGCCGCAGCAGGTGCCGGAGAACTGCCTGCGATCTGGTTCGACGCCATGACCGACTGCGTTTCGGCGAGCGTCGTCAGTGCCTTGGTCAGCTTGTCCATCATCTGGGCCTGCTGCTGGTTGACGATGTCGAGCCGCGGAACTTCGAGGAACGCGAACATGATCTCTGCGGTCTGGCCGTAGCGATACGAAAGGCCCTTGGTCTTGTGCATTTCGAACGCCTCGTTGGCTCGGGCAATGACCGCGTTGCCAAAGACACGGAAGTCGCGGCAGCTCCGCAGAGCAGCCTCGGCGACGTCCATTTCGAACTGCGTCGTGGCCGCCTGGCGTCGTTCCTGAAAGTACGCTTCAAGCGAATTCAGCGTCGGCGGCAGGATCAGGCTGTTAGTGCTGATCCGGTCCCAATTCGGGAACAGGAAGAACTGAGCGGCCATCATTTCCTCATCGTTCTGGACGGGCATTTCCACGATGCCGTCCTGCTTTCCGATGAGCGTCATGATCTCCCGGTCCGGATAGCGGAGCGTCCGAAGCAGGCCATCCCACTTCCGTTCGCCGGTATCGGCATCGACGTAGTAGCCGACCTCGGTGCGCTGGCCCTTGACGTTGAGGATCGCGGTTTCCTGCTTATCTCCGCGCCGTTCGGCGTGAACGAGATTGACGTCCTCGGCGACCATGTACGGGCGGCAGGGCGTTATCTCGCACTGCGGGATGTAGCCGCCGTTGTGCCGGAGGCTGCCATACTCGGCACGGATCACTCCGCCGCGCGTCCACGCCTGCGTTAAGGCCCGGACGGATGGCGGGATCACGTTGCCGGCAAAGAAGACATAGCGGCTGGTCTTTGTCGGAACGGCCGGTCTTTCGAAATCATAATCCACGGTCTGTGGTGCTGTTGCGATCGTTGGTTCCATATTTCTCCTTAGCGGTCGAACGTTTCGACCTTTCTCTTGGCCCGGTCAGCTGCTCGTCGCCGGATCTCGGCCAGGCTGAGGCCCCCGGCGAGCTCCTGCGGAGTAGCGAACGCGAGCGGGAATTCTGAGGCTGCCATGGACAGCGTGAACTCGGCATCTTTGAGTGCCTGCATGTTGTAGTTGTTGATCGAGTTGTCGATCTGGCGACGAGTCAGAGCGTCCGACGAGTCGAACGGGTTCGTCTTGATCCCGGATTCCTTCGCCCCATCGACCATCGCCTTGATCGCGGGCAAACACGCTGCCGGAGGCGCGTACGAACCGAAACACGAGCGTTCCTGCTGCTGAGCTTCAAAGCAGCATCGCCCGTCGTGCTCGGCGACCGTCATCAGCCAGATGTACCAATCCTTCGGCGGTTCGGCCGGCTTGATCCGGATACGCTTTCTGAATCGCGGATGGTAGATCGTGCCGTCCTTTGCCCATTCGTCGTGGTACTGCTCGGGCTCGATCCGGGTGAGCACGAGGTAGCGAGGCGGAAATGAATCGCGGACGACGTTGCCGTGCGGATCCCGAATGGTCTTGTAAAGCAGGACCGGGCGGCCGATGGAATCACCCATCGGCTCGCCTTCGGTGTCCCACTTGCGATAGACACGCTTCCAATATCGCTGATCGCCGTTCCAGACGATCTTGACGATACTTTTCAGGTCACGCGTCAGTCCGACGAGCTGATCCAATTGCCGTTGAACGTCGGGCAGGCGGTCGTCATGCGGTCCGGTAGCCGGCTGCGAATCACGCACCCAGGCGTCCGGATCGTTCAACGCCGTTACTGCTTCTGTCGCCAAAGGAATTTTCGTTTCGTCGGTCATAAGAATTTCAAAAATGCAGGAGCACCATCGGGTACTCCTGCGTCCAGTGGAGGATTAGACGAGTGAACGTCCTCGGGCAACCTGATTCGTCGCCGGAATTTCGAGGTTATAGAACACGATCGACGAGTTCGGCTTACCGTTGCCGGTGTTGTCGCCTTTTTCGCCGCGAGCGTCCCATGCGATGTTCTTCGCTTCACCCCAATTGCGGTAGTGCTCGGTCGAACCAACGAGGTTGACGCCCGGATACTGCTCTTTTCCGTTCGTAACTTCATCGATCGCTGCCTGCCGATACTCCCAATAGTCGGAGCGGTGACGGCCGTAGAGGTAGGCGTCTTCCATGTCCTCGTCGCGGGCCCAGATCGAGTCCTCGTCCTCGTAATACCGCGGAACGCCAAAAGACTTCATGGCGTCGCCCTTTTCGGCATTGTAGGTGCGAAGATCGTAGCCGTAGGCGGCGAGGGATCGGTGATGGCCGTGCGTCATGTGGAACATTTTGTTCTTATGCGCCGTGCTATCGTTCGCCTCGACCTCCATGGCCAGCTTGCCGCTGTCGAGCAGCGTTGCCGTCATCGGTCCGCCGTCGCAATCGATGCCGATCGAGTTCAGGAAGTCGTCGACCGTGGTGTCCGCACCCTGGTACGAGGTCCGCGGAACGTGGTTGATGTGGTAGCCGAGCCCGTACATTACGCGGTTGTAATGTCCGTAGCGAACAACACCGTTGCCGGCAGTGATCGCACCGGAAAGCACGATGACCTGAGCGGTCACGGACGACGGCTTCGATACGACGTAGAACGTCGCGGTCACCGTGTTGGTCGCCTCGTCGACCGCCTGATAGAGCACACGCTCCTCAGAGCTCGTTCCCGGCGACACGGCGACACGAAGCGAACCCTTCGAACGTCCGCGAGCGGTGTTATCGAACGCGAACGAATGGAGGCCGCTGCCGCCGCTGGTCGTGAAGTAGCCGATGATCCCGGTGCCGGGTCCGATCGAGTACCAATTCTGGTGCTGATAGTAGGTCAGCACGACATCGCGCTGAAAGTCGCTTTCGCCCTCGGGCAGCTTGTTGCGAGCAGCGTCCTTTTCGTGGAACCATTCAGATTCCACCGTAAAGCCTGAGTACGTCAGGCCGACGAACATCTTCGCGGTCTTCGGCGAGACCATCGGTTCGAACGAGGTCACACGCCGAAGCGGGTTCAAAGCGGTTTCACCAAACGTGACGCCACGCTTGTACGGGATCTCCAGCCCCACCATCGCACCCGATTCGTTGCGAGCACCCGAACCGGATTTGAAGGTAGCTAATGTGACGGCCTTTTGCGTCTTCTGCTGGATGATCTTATTGCGCATGTCGGCCTTAACTGCGGCCGAATAGTTCTGCAACAAAGTCGGATTTGCCATATTAGTGCTCCTTTAAGTCTGAATTTCCCCCTTGATAAAAATTAGGTTTGAAAGCCCGCGGCCCTCAATTTCGCACGAAGCTCACCAACCCGGCTGCTCACTTCCTCGGGTTCCATTTTGCTGAAGTCCATGACTGTGGTTTCGTAATCGGTCCGCGTCTGCGGCCGAGCACGCGTCGCGGGCACCTTCGCCCGTTGAGCAGCGTCGTTGGCGGTCTTGGCGATCTTCTTGCTAAGCGATTCGGCCTGTTTTCGTGATACCTGGCCGAGAAAATCCTTGTGCATCCCGCGGAGCTCGCGGACGATCCGTTCGATCTCGGAGTTGGTCTTGGAGATCACGCGGTCATGGGCCTTGGCTTCCATTTGGAGGAGGCGTTTTTCGTGGAGCTCTTGGAGGTTTTCGATGTGCTTTTCAGCCAGCTCCCAATTGACGCGAATGCCCTCATTCTTGAGCTGATCACGGGTCATTTGCGCGTAGATATCGTTGTCCGACAGAGCGTTCCGGATCACGTTCCCGAGAGCGAGCCCATTGATATTGGCGGCCGGGTCGATTTCGCCCACGGTCTTGACGTAGTCGTCGATGAATTCGCGGAGCAGTCCGGCAGCCTGCTTCTGCGTTTCGTTGAACGCTTGTTCCTGCCGTTTCTGCAGAGCGAGGATCGGGGCTTGCCGGGCTTCCTGCCGTTCGCGATTCTTGGCGTCTATGCCGTCCTGGATCACGGCGAGATTCTGGTTGATCTGCCGCAGCTCCTCCTGTGCCCGGCTGCGTGCTTCCGGCGTTGCCGACTCGTTGTTGATGGTGTCGATCAGGTCACGGGCCGCTTGTTCGATCCGCTCGCGATCGGGCGAGCGGTGATACGCTTCGCGAACGCGGCCGTCGATCCCGGCCGGCACGTGCTCGGGCAGTGCGTACCGGTCCTGCTGGAGCAGGTAGCGGCCGACATTGACGATCTGCTCGTCGTTTGCACCGAACCAGGTCTTGAGCATGGCTTGGAAGTTCGTCATGCCCGGATGCTCCGCGCTCGGCTCGGCCAGATGGTCGCGGATCAGGTACGGCAACTGATCGCGGAAGTTCGTCCGCAGATACTCACGAAGCGGACCGGTGCGGGGCGTCAGCTCGCCGAATTGATCACGCTCGAAGCTCACCAACTCGTCGAGCGACGCGGCAAGCTCGGCCGCGTACTTGTCGTTGGCAGGCGAATTCTCGAGCTCTTCGACCTTTTCCCGGAGCTCCTTGAGTTTCTCCTCGCGGTACTCCAGCATCTTCTTGACCGGCTCCGCCAATTCGACCATGTCGAGGTATTTGGCTTCCTCGGCGGCACGAAGGTCGGGATCCGCGTTGTCGGTGAACTGAAATTCATTGACCAGGCGCTCGATGTCATCGTCGGCATCGGCCGCATCATCGGCCGCGGGCTCGTCCTTCCCCTCCGGTTCGGCCGCGGGCTCGTCCTTGTCGCCGACGACCAGCTCGCCGGCCGCGTTGATCGAGATATGTGCCGGCAGCTTGCCTTGGTTGTTGATGATGAACTGAACGTCGTCGTTCGTCAGTTTCATCAGCTGCTCGTCGCTGAGAGCGGGCGCTTCCGCGGCCTGATCGGCTTCCGCGGGCTGATCGGCGTCAGAATCCGTAGGGCCTGCGTCAGCTTGCTCATCAGCGTCAGCTTGGCCGGAGTCTGCGTCATCTTGCGCGGCATCGGCCGGAGCCTCGTCAACGGGCGGTTCGAATGTTGGATCGTCGGTGGTGTTTGTTTCTACTGGCATAGTCGTAAATTACTCCTTTGAGGCCGAACCCTTCGACCTCTGTTTGATTTGTTCAAGTTCGACCGCACGGCCATGATCGGCATCGGCGGCTTCCTGTTCCCGGAGGTGGGCTTCTTCGTCGCCGATGACGTCGGCAGCCCGGCCCATGGCCTCATCCTCGGTCGCCTGGTCGCGTTCCGCCTGCATGGCGGGAGCGGCCATTGCCATCGCGGCACCGGTAACGCCTGCCTGCCCCTGTGCTTCGAGCACCTGCAGCCCGTAGCGGAAATCACGATCAAGCTGGTAGTGGCGCATGATCAGTGCGCGGACCGCCATTTGGGTCAGCGGCGACCATTCCTTGACCTCGTCGTTGTCGAGGTAATCGGAGAGGATCTGCGCCTTGATCACGTGGTACAGCTCGGAGGCATCGAGCGGCGGCGATAGCTGGCTAAGGATGCGTTCGACCGACATTTGCGGATCGGGAGCGAATCCGGTCAGCATTGCGACCTGTTCTTCCTCGCCGGCGAGCTCGATCACCTGATCAAGCCGTTCACGGCACCGCATCAGCAGTTCGCCGTAGTCTGCGATCGGGAGGTCGGTCTTGTACTCATCGGCGAACCACGAGGCGATCCGCGGTTCCATCTGCATCAGCTGGACGAACGGAACACCGAATCCGGGAGCGGCCTGCATCATCGTCGTCAGGTTTTGCTGGCGGGTCAGCTCGTTGTTCGGGATCTCCGAATCGCGAACGAACGTGCAGCGGACACGCTTGGGAAGATCTTCTCCGCTGATGTACTTCCCGCTGGTCAGCTTGAAGTTGTCGCCGGTCATGAAGTAGAGCGGTATGCGAACGTGCTTCCGGAAGCAGGAAACCGCCTCTTCGAGCACCATCGCCCAGGCGTAACCCTTGAGCCTGAGCGGGGCTGCGGTCCGTTGCTGCTGCTGAGCTTGAAGGAGCTGCTGTCCGCCGAGCGTATCGACCTTGACGCGGCTGTCAGCGACACCCTGCGTGAAGTCGGTGGTCTGGAACGCCATGTTGAGCATGTTGACGAGCTGGGCGATCATCACCATGTTCGATTGATTGACCTCGTTGGTCGTGACGCTGTGGATCAGGTCCTCGACGCGTGCGGCTCCCGATTTAGCAAGGTCGGCACCGGCCATTCCGCCCGGCTTGAGGATGCGTTTGGCTTCCTGCCGCGTCAGCGCCCGCTTGTCATAGACGAAGCCGCCTCCGGCACCGTATCGCTTGATCGTGGCGAGAGCTGCCGAGTGTGCCTGCGTCAGGTCCGCAGCGATCTCTATCGCATCGCCGGTGCCCTTGCCGTAACCCGAGTGGCTTTGAATGTGATAGACGGATGAGAATAGCGGGCACTTCTCGTCGAACGCTCCGATGACCAGATCGTCGCCGATCAGCAATACGCCAAGGCTTTCTTTGAAGTATTCTTCGAGCGGCACTCCGGCCTTGATGGTTTCGCCGGATAGTGTCTTTTCGTCGGATGTAAACCGCACTCCGGCGTAGATCTCCGGGCGATACCATTCCTGCCAGCCGAGCGTGCCTTCCTGATTCTGATCAGTGTTCCCGAGCAGATTCTCGCGGCCGAGCCCGGGCTGCGATCCGCCGCGGCTGCCGAGGTCGTTCATGACGCGGATGCCGTGCTCCGCGTCCGGCGAGATATGCTCGATCGGCACATTGAGCAGCGATTCGAGCAGCCGGTGCGGGACCTCGATCGCCTGCTGCACGTAGGACGATTCGTGGATCAGCTTGCGCATGTCCCAATTGAACGCGGGAACGGGTTCGAGCTGGATCAGGATGTCGCCTTGTTCGAACTCCCGGCCTCCAATGACCTCGGTCACTTTGGCGGTCTGCGGTGCCAGGGCGTTCGAGACGTTGTAGGTGCCGCACTGCGGACACCGGGGCAGCATTTCGCCCTTGATCTTGAAATCCTTTGGCGTCCCTTCCATCGGGCATGACATGCAGTACTGATAGCCCGGAAATATGTTCTTGTTGGTGTCTGCGACGACCGGCAGGACGGATGTGATCTTGTTCAGCGTCAGGTCGTAATAGACGCCGTAAACTGCGGTGCCGTAGTCCATCATCGAGAGCGATTCCCGCTGATTGAACATCTCGTCGTGGAGGTACTCGGTCGCGTAGTGATCGATCACCTGCTGGACGAGAGCGGTCTGGATCTGTGCCCGGTCGCTGTCGCCGAACAGCCGCGGGACCACGCGAGGCCGAGAGAGCGTCCAGACGCTCGTCAGCTGGCTGGAATTGGTCTGCGCGAGCGGGTAAACGTGCATATCGCTTCGCGGCTGGTGCGGAAGCGGTTCGAGGAGCGTCAGGGTGCCGTAGAGCGGATCGCGACGCAGCTCAAGCTTGCCGGACCGCAGATTCGCCATCATGCGGCCTTGCTCGGCGACCTCGTGCCGGACGCGGACGTTCTTGTTCTTGAAGTGCAGGTGCAGCTCCCGGATGAACTCGGCCAGATTGGAGTATTCCCGCGGCTTTACCGCCTCGCCCAATTTGGTGAGCGGCTTGACCGGTGCGAGATTCATGGCACGTGCTTGTGGCTGCATCAAATGTCCTCGGGCGGGCAGGTCCTAAGCTTTTCGCGTAGCTGCTCGATCGCGTCGGGCGGGTACGGCGCTCCCCGCTCCGCGGCGGCGATGACGTACTGTTTTATGCGTTGCTGGATCACCACTTCCGGCACCCCGTTCGGCGCTATTTCGTCGAGTTCGAGGTCTTCGGGATCCGGTGGCTCATCGGGTACGTTGGCGAGCGGAGCGTGGAATGGAGTTACGCTCCGCTCGCCCAGGGCTGCTTGCGTTATGGCTCCGACGAGAGCGTCCTCGCGTCGGCGGTTCGCGTCGATCTCTTGGTAGAGGCGTTCGCGCAGTTTTGCGTTCTGGGCGTCAAGATGGCTGATCCTTGCCGCCTGTTCCTCGCAGAGCCGCCGTGTCCATAACCATTCCGCAAGCTTTCCCATCCTAGAAGTGGAGCGTCTGGTGCTCGTCGCCCTCCTCGGTGATCACATCGATCGCGTCGATACTGCCCCCGGACGTGAAGCCGGGCACGAACTCGTCGGCAGCTTCGAGCGACGGGATCACGCGTTGTGCGAAGTTGTTCTCCGCGGTGTGGCGGGTCGCCTGGTCGGCCTCGACCGCAGCAATGGCGTTGGCCTCGCTGGTCAGGTCGCCATCCACGAGCATTCCTTGGCGCTCGCCGAACTTGATGCCGCCACGGACTCCTGAGCGGATAGGCTGTGTTGCAACGTGATAGGTTTCAGACATCGTTAAAATCTCCTGTGTGTGTTGGCCAATTAAAAAAGCTCCGCAACGCTGTATTAGCGTCGCGGAGCTCTCATCCGGATCGGGCCGTACGGCCGCTTCAAATTTGCGAAAAATTTACGTCATTTTTGCGAGAACGTCAATACTCACTCGTGTCTTTTCCTCTGCTGGCGAAGCTTTTTCAGCTTCAAGCCGTTGAACGAGAACCGGGCCGAACAGCTCTGACATGTGAAATATGCACCGAAAACCATGATTCCGGGCGGCATCTCGATCTCGATCAGGCAGCATTGAACATCGTCGTACCAGGCGGAAACTTTTTTGCAGTTCGGGCAGGTTATGGGACGGATCATTAAGCTCGCTCGTAGCAAGCAGGTGGCTGAGGTTCAATTTACCAGAGTCCGCGAAAATGTCAACGGGGTTGGAACCATGGCCCCGAATCGCCGTCGAAATCGACATCCTCGTCGAGCGGGTTGGCCGGCCCCGGATCGTCGTCGTCGAAGTGGATCTGCCGCGTCAGGTCCTCGTCGGCATCGTCGCCGTGGCGATGCCGCAGCTGGCGAAGAGCCCGATCGCGGATCTCGAGTTTTTCGAGCTGTTGGATTCGGGTGAACCGCGTTCGCTCGGTGGTCGCATCGATCACGCCCTGCACCGGTGACTGCTCGACCAGCAGCTCGTACTCCTCGCGAATGGACAGCGGTTCGTTGTCGAGTCCGCCGTTGACGTACATCATTTGCAGCTCGTTGCCGAAGTCGTCCATCGCCTTGACCGGCTCGTCGATCTTCTCGCCGGATTCGAGCAGCTTCGGCTCTGCCATTTCCCACTCGATCATCTGCCGGCGAAACAGGTCGTCGTCGTGCAGATCTTCGGCAGCCATGTTCTTCGGGTACGGCTTCGGCGGATAGACGAGCAGTCCGTTGACCAGCCGCGGCTTGACGGTGGTGTCGTCCGGCACGACGACGAACCAGCGTGTGAAGCCTTTGACGCCCGGCCGGAACGGATGGTCCTCGGTGGTGTCGACCGCCATCGCCCGGTTGATCTGCTCTACGCCGCCGAACTTCCCGGGATTGACACCGACGCACGAAAGCCCGTACACGGTCGCGTAAGCCCGTCTAATGTCCTCCCGCTCGTGCGAGACGACGCCGCCGATGACGTTGTGCTCTTGAAGCAGCGGTTCGGAGTATTGCGGTATTATCTCGGCCAGAGCAGATTGTTCCAGCTCGATCCGTTCGAGCGAGCTCTGAGCGTGAGCGGCCGAGTTGATGCGAAGCAGCTCCTCCCGGCGAAGGTCCGACCAGGTCTTGTTGCCGGATCCGCCGATCCGCCGCACTGCGTACTCGTCGAGGCAGCCGAGAACACGCTCGGCGACGTCCTCGAACTGAGCGTTCGCCTTGAAGCTCATCGGGTTGAAGATGAACTCGAAGCCGGGCAGCGGTGAATTCCGCGGTGAGACGGTCCGCCAGAGAGCGACGTTCGCGTGGAATCGCGTCTTGGTTCTCGCCCAATCGTTTCCCCATTCCTTACGCCACGATTTCGGCATCGCGGTCGTTCCGAAGACCGATGCGAATTCGCTCGTCGAAATGCAATGAATGTCGTCACGATAGGCGTGGAGCATACGTCGCTCGTCCTCGCCCTCGACCTCGTGCTGGCACTCCCGCATGAACGCCGGCAGGCCGATGCGGTCGAGCTCGTCCTGGCACGCTGTTATGTCCATATACCTCCATGTTGCCGTTCCGGCAGTGATCACATCGCGGACTATCTCGATCCCGAGGACCGTGGTCTTCCGCTTTTCTGTGAGCAGCCCGACAACTGCCGGCACCGGCCGCGACGGTCGGCGATTGACGAGCACTCGCGCTTGGTTGGTGTAGATCCGGTACATGATCGAATGGCGATTGATGAGGTTCTGAGCCCAAACGGTCAGAGTTCCGATCGCACCCATCGGCAGGATCTCGCTGGTGAAGGTTTCGAAGTTCTTCTCGGTGATCGTGGCGGACAGCTTACGGTCGTCGATGTCGTCCGGGATGATGATGCTCGGCCGGACGTTGTCGATGTTGCCGCCTGCCAGTCCCGATTGCAGCGAACCGAAGTGGAACACATGGCCGCTTGCGGTGTAGAGCAGAGTGGCCTTCCATCCGCGGCTGCTGTTCGTCTGAGCGTCCCGCTTGACCATCGTCAGGGTTGGGGCATGTTTTTGGAGTGCGGACGATTGCAGGAGCTGCATTATCGAAAGAGCGTGCTTCTCGGTCTTGTTGTCCGTGCCGGAGAAGTACAGGCAGTAACCGCTTCGCCCGTAGAACAGCTCAATGACCGCGTCCATGATCGCCAGACGCCGCGCAATCGTCGATTTCATGTGACCGCGTGACCACATCGGGAAATCCGCGTAGTAGCCGCGGAAAGGCCGCTCGTTGCGGCAAATGCGGTGCCGGGCAGCCCAATGCCAGCGGATCGTTCGCTCGTGGTGCGGAGCGAGGACATCAACGAATTCGTCGCCGAAGAGCAAAGAATAGGCGGCTCTCCAATTCTTCCGGATCGCCGCCTTCAATTCGTTCGATAGCTGAAAGTTGTCTTGCTTATTCGCCTGGACCGCCGTCCCTAAATTCTTCCCCTCCAAGGCCGCTACGAAGCTCCGGGCCAAGAAGCCTTTTGAATTCCCCAACAACTGCTGCGCGTATCTCTGCATCCGGGATCACTGCCATCGCCTTCTCGACCTTGTTGATGTAAACGATCACTTGTCCGACCGGCACATTGCCCCCGAGTTTGTCCAGCCGGAACGATTCTGCCCGGACCAGCTTTTCCTTCTGAGCGATCAGTTCTTTGACCTCGTCGAAGATCTGATATTCGCGCCGTGCCGCCAGAATCGTCTTCCGAAGCGACTTCGCGACCATTTTAGCCGCCTTGATGTCATTTGCAAACAGAGCGTCGTCGAGTGCGTTGAATTCTTCCTCGGCAAGATCCATCGCATCGTCGTCACCGATGCTGGACGACAGCAGCGAAAGCCTGCGTTCGAGTAGTGCTGTGATCAGCTGTATCTCGGTCGATAGCTCGTTAAGCTTTGGATCCTCGGCGACGGAATCGAAGGTGGTTCGGAGTGGTTTCGGTAGATAACGCGAATAGAGGCCGTGTTTGTAGTGCGGACTGGCCGTGCCGGACGGTGTTTTGCCGCCGTGAAGCCTGCATCGGCCATTTGTCATTGGCGACTTTTCGCACGGAAGCCCTGTGGTCTTTGTTTTGGCTCCGCATTTACGTTTTTTCGCCGGTGCTTTTTGCTTCATAGGGTTGCGCGCTCTTTATAGGGTTGCGCCGCTTTGAATCAACTTTGTGTATAATTCCCTAGTCCATCGTGATTATGACTCGTGAGCACCGCGACATCGTCCGCTACAACGACCGATATGCCCGGCGTCTGGCTTTGCAGTGGTCAGGCGTCATCGCCCTGGTCAGCTCCCTGTGTTACTTCGTCTTGTTCCGGTGAATTGTATCGTCGATAGGCAAATGGGCCGCTCTTGATCAACCGCAGTATCGCTCCCATTATTTTCTCGTAAGGCTCTGAACTCCACGGCTTTCGCCCTTGTTCAAGATCGCAGATGTAGGAAATGGAATAACCGGAACCTCGATGTACTTCCCACAGTTTCAGCCCCGCCGCTTTTCTTGCATCCTTGACCGTTCGCCCAATCTCCCGATGGTCGTAGGTCTTGCCCGTCCCTTTACAACATCGGCAATCGGCTGTTTGCTTGATCTCATCCCACTTCATTTGTATCTATTTCGTCACTACTTCGTTGAATCTCTCGATCGAAACATCGCCGGTGGCGAGTGCGACGATGAAACGCTCACCGTCTTTCTTGCCCTTGGCATACGCTTCCTCGGTCATCGCCATTACGGACAAATAGATCGTGTTCAGATCATCCCGAACTCCGGGGTTCAGCCAGCCCAGGCCTTCATGTGACTTTGTGCCTTCGACCACGTGATCCTCAGGGCCGTATCGCTTGTTGAGATTATCGATCTCTGCGACCGCGTGGATGAGACGAAAGATCGCCTTTTGAAACTTCGTCGTTGGGGTGGGATCCTCGTCGTAAAAGGCCGTATCGGTCTTGCTGATGTACGGCAGTTCGTAATGAGCCCACGGCAGCTTGTACAGCCCCTTCTCGGGGTTCGTCTCCAAACGGGCCTTTGTTTTCTTCGCGAACTCAAGCAGTTTGGAGCATGACGCGCAAACGCCTTCGGTCGGCCGTCCGCCGTAACTCTCCGGCACTTCGCCGCATCCGTGGCATGGTTTCTTTGTGTAGCCTTTCATCGTTTTTGCTATCCGCGGTTACGTTCCCCGCGATGTGCGATCGTCCAGCCGCGTTCGAGCGAGGTCTTTTCGGCTTGAGTGTAGGCGTCCATTGCGCTGTCTTCGCCCATGAAGTTGGTCCGGGTGACCGGTGCCGGCATGGTGCTCGTGTCGAACTTGGCGACCGTGAATGTGTTCACGCTCGGGATCAGCTCAAGGGCGATGACTCCGATCCGCTCGTCCTTGAGCAGGATGAGGACCTCGTGTTTGCTGTTTACGCCCATTCCAATTCTCCTTGCTGGTCAAAAAGTGATTGTTGAGCACGCCCGGCCGCTCGTCTGACGGATGCGTCGCGGCATCGCCGGCAGAGCAGTAGATCGCCGTGGTCGAAGAGGCTCTCTACCGGGGTGTACGCGGAGCAGTCCTCGCATGGCCGGACACCGCCTAGCCACCGCACTGCCTCGGCCCGTTTTTCGCTTGCAATGGTGTTTTGCATCGGTTAACATTCTCCTGTTAAGACGTTCCCGTTCTTAGGTTCGTTTTGCTTCTCCAAAATGGGCATCCATGTCGCGATGGATGCCCATTTCCCATTTACGCCGCCTCGGCGACCGCATCGAGCTTGCGCTCGGAATAGCGGTTGCGAACAAGCGAGTTGAACAGTCCACCGGTCGAGGTCGTCGGGTCGTCGCAGCTGACGTCGATGGTGTTGAGCACTTCCTCGTCCACATCCTCGTAAGCGTACGCCTTTCCCGACGCCGTCTCAATGAACAGCTTCTTGTTGCCGTGGTCGATAGCGATCGCCTTGATCCAGGATCCTTTCTCGCTCTCGCTCCGTACGTCCTTCCAATTAAGATCATCCAATTCGGCCATATCGTTGTTTTGCCTCCTCTGCGGGTTCCCGCAGCTCAAATGCCTCGTCGAAGTTCGGCCCGAGATTGTAGGTCCTGAGCCTTCGTTCGGCGTCCTTCCGGTCGGTCCCAATGCCGCAAAGCCTGAGACGGGTGCCGGTGCGTTTACTGACCGCGTCGAAGTCGTGAAAGTACGTTTCCGCGGTCGCCATATCTGTCACGATGATGCTCATGCTGCCGCTTCCTCGCCCTCGGCGGGTTTCTCGGGCTGCTTACGGTAGCGAGAATCGAGCTCTGCCAGCGTTTTCCGCTCCCGGACGACCGCGAATGCCTCTTTGCCGCCAAAAAGGGCAGGAGCGTCCACCAGATCGCCGTTTACGACCTTTTGAGCCCAAGCCTCGATCTTCTTTTTCTGGCCTGCGGTCAGCTTCTCGGTCTGAAGTGCGTAGCCGGCCGCCACGGTCAGGAAGTTGCGTCCGGCGAGCTCGGCGATGTTGTGAATGTGCTGATAGTCGAGGTCGCGGTACGACATCGCGAACGCGGCTTCGGCGATCTTGCCGAGTCGGAGCAGTTGATCCGCTTCGAGTCGTTCACGCAGCCACAACGCGAATTCGTCAACGTCGCTGATCCAGCGATCCGAATCGAAGCCGACGAGGGCTTCGAGCTCGTTGCGGAAGTACAGTCTGATCCGTTCCCATCCGATGTCCATCTCGACCGCACTTGCCACCAGCATTGCCGCGGTGTCGAAGCGGACGGCGGCTTCGAGGCCCTTGAGAGCTTTGACTTCTTTGGCTGCCCACTTGCCGGCGTGGTCGGTGATGATGTCGACCGCTGCGGCGTCCAGGCAGTTCCCCCAAAACTGACGATTCAGGGATTCCGGCGACTGATTAAACGATCGCGATTTGCTGGCACTCGCTCCCGCCTTCGGCCAATGGATCTCGCAGTCCTTATCCCGGCAGATCTTCACTTGCTTCGGGAACGCGTCACCCCATCCCATCTTGAGCGCGTTCTCGGCGGACGGGCAGTACTTGGTCTTGTCCGACTTCTCAGGGAAATAGCTGGCATCCTTTGCGGGCGAGTCGTAGTTGCCGGAACCTATCGCACCTTTCCCGAACCAGCCGCCCGGGTTGCTGTACTGAAACACCTTCGCGGCTTGGTAATCCGAGCCCCACTTCTTCTGCCCTTCGGTCGACCATTTGTCGAGGATCGCCTCGAAATGCTTCTGGACCTTGCCCTTGTAGCAGGATGTGTCGAGGCAGCGGTCGTCTTTGAGCTCGACCTCGCCAAACAGGTTCGGGTTGGCCCCGACGCGTTTCGGGCACTCGACGCAGGTCAGCCCTTCCTTGTGGAGCGATGCGCTCTTGAGGCTGAACGGAGCTGTTTTCAGCTCACCGGTCGCCTGGTCGATCACATCGCGGAGCGACTCGACCGACACCCACCGGGCTTGGCAGAAGTCCTTGCCGTATTTTTCGAGAGCCTTCTTCTGGATCTTCTCCGGATAGGCCGCGATCATCGTCGCCTCGGTCAGAGATACCTTGTTTTGCTCGATACCGGTGATCAGGTCCGGGAGCAGATTCGTGAGCGACGCACGCTTCGCGATGAACGACGGCGTCTTGCCGACACGCAGCCCTATCTCGCGGGGATCCACTCCCTGCTTGAGCAGCGACGCAAAGCCGAACGCCTCGTCGAGCGGATGAACGTCCACCCGTTGCAGGTTCTCGATCGTCTGGATCGTGAGAGCCTCGTCGTCGGTGAGTTCGCGGACGGATGCCGCGATCGTCTTTGCCCCGAGCATCTGGACGGCCCGGTACCGCCGTTCACCGCTGACCAGCTCGTAGCGGTCGCCTTTCGGACGAACGACGACCGGATGGATCAGTCCCTTCGCTTCGATGATGCTGTTGGCCAGCTCGAGAATTTCGTCGTCGCTGAGCCGGTTACGTCGGCGGAGCTGCGTGTCGAAGGTGGAGAGGTCGATCTTGGTCAGTTCAATGCCATCCGGGTTGATCACTTCGGCGGGTATCTCGCGCTCGAAAGCCGGCTTCTTTGCCGGCGAGGTTGCTGCTTTTGCTTTTGCCATTGCTTTCTCCTGTTAGGCGGTCAAGCGACCGCCTCGGTCTAGTGGTTGGTTGCGAGAGGCAGAGTTGAACCGCCTGATTTCCGGCTTATGAGGCCGACGAGCCACCCTTGCTCCATTCTCGCGTGAGTTACGAATTTGCCTTCTCAAGCTCCTCGTCGGAGGCCGGGATCGTCGTCGCCAGAGTGACTACCCGTTTGGATTCCACCGTCACGAAATCCGGCAGCGGTTCCTTCCGCTTGACGAGGTCGTTGACGTACGCCTTGATGCGGGGAAGGTCGAGCTGCGGACCGTGGTTGACGATCGCGGCCGGGTAGTTCTTCTCGGCCCATGTGATCCCCTTCGGTTCGTCGAAATCGTACGTCTTGCTGTTCCTGAACTTGATGTACAGATCGAATTCCGATTCGTTCGGGTAGCGCTCGGCGTACTCTGTCGACGCAAACTTCAACTGGCCAACGACCGAGTCGCGCCGGTTGGTCGCCGCCTTCCGCTCTTGGATCAGCTCGGCGTTCTCTTTGTTGAACTTTTCCTGCTTCGCCTTGAACTGCGCGTCGAGCGAGTTCACCACGCGTGCCTCGGCGAAGTACGCGGCCTCGACCTTGCGGATCGCGCCCACGAGCTCGTCGTCGCTCATCCGGAGGATCTTTTCTTCCCACGTGAGCGGTTGCTCGGGCTGGACGTCCTCGGGCTCCGCTGTCTCCGCTGTCTCTGGCTCGGGTTGAGCTTCCACGCTTGGGGTTTCCTCGGGCTGCTCTACCTGCGGCGGATAGTGTCCGTTCTGTGGTGGACCGGGTGTGACTGCCGGGATGCTTTCGACCGGGATGGATTCGATCGCGGGTTGTTGGAGCGGGTCGATCTCCCGACCGGCACCGATCAGGCGTTCGTTCCCGAACGAGCTCCGCGCCGTTTCCTCGGTGAAGTACGCCCGAATGGTCGGCGGCGTGGATGCCTTGTCGATGGCGATCCATTTTTCCAGCAGGTTCGGGTCGTCGCTTTTGGCAACGTAGCGGCCTTGGAAGTTCTCCGAATGAAGCACGTTCAAGATCTGGTCTGGTTTGATTTCTGTCGCGATTGTGTTTTGCATTTTGTTTCTCCTGTAAAGCAAGTTGCTTTACACCGAATGATAAACCTCTTGTAAAGCAGATGTCAAGACAAAAGTTATCATTTGGGTTTTTAGCGCTTGATGACTTTCGGCGGGTACCGATATCCGGTCTCGTGCTTGCACTCGTAGGTCTTCTCGATCCGGTCCGTCTCGGGATTGACGACGTAGATCGTGCCTTGGTTCTCACGGCATTCGTCGCAGTAGTGGTCGAACTCGATGCGGTAGTAGCCGTCGAAGATCGCCATCAGCGAAGCGGCTTCGATGCTCCTCGGCTGCCGGCCGTCGTAGAAATCCTTTGCCCGAGCGTCGAGCGTTTTCTGCAGCAGATCCTCGTAGGTCCACTCGGGGATGCGCCAGCGTCTGAATTCCGTAAGCCAGGCCGCGGCCATCAGGTCAGCTTCCTTCGGATCGAGCAGCGAGTAACCCTGCAAGAGTCGTGACCGGTTGATCAAGCTCATCATTCGCTCGATCTCGTCCAGCGAAAAGATGTCCGCGCTCTTCCCGCCATTGCTTGAGTGCTGCATCGTAGTCTTCTGCGGTTCGAATTTTCTTTCTGCCATTGTTTTGCTCCTGTCCGGGCTTGATGCCCTTTTCTTGCCTGAACTGCCAATCCGGCAGGTAGGCTGCGACGGTCCGCCACGTAACGCGGCTTGTCCGCCATGATTCCATCCGCATCACGTTGTAGCACTTGATCACCTCAAGCGGCGGCGTGCCGGATAGCCACATCTTGCGAACATCTTCCAGATGTTCGCTTTTTAAGTGAGGAGCGGCTGCGTCGAGCAGCTCCCTGAATTCGGCGAGCGTATGCTCGCCGATCTTTTTTGGTTTGTTAAGCGGTTCACCAAAGGGAGAAGATTTTTCACTCGCGGACGCACGCACACGCGGTTTGTGTGATGGTTCTATTGACGGTTCTTGATGGTTATATATGGGGGTGTCATGGGTGACACCTTTTTCGGTCACCCATGACGCCTTTTCTTGGTCACCGGTGACACCTTTTATTTCAGAAAAGGTGTCATCCATGACCTCTTTTATCTCCTCAGAAAAGGTGTCGCCGGTGACACCCTTTATTTCGGGCTCGGGAAAAGAGGACACCGGTGTCCCCTTTTCGGATCGGGCTGTTTCCGGCACTTCCGGGCGAAGAAGTTGATACAACGATTGTTTCCCTCGCCCTTGTGCTTGTTTCGTTTCTAGGTAACCGAGGTCTTCAAGCGTTCGGAAGTTCCGGGTTACCTGCCTAACGCGGATCCTTGCCTTTTTAGCGATCAGGCTGCGTCGCGGCCATGCCAGCCCGCTCGAGTCCGCGTGGTCCGCGATCGCCAGAAGCGTGAGCAGCAGCGATCCATCAATCCTCGTGTCGTCGTTGTCAAAGTAATATCCAACCCACTGTGCCGACATTCATTTACCTCCATTCCTAATTCTTGTTACCGAATTTCACCTTGTCCCTGAGCCAGATAGCCTCGACGGTGTCGGTCGGCCCGTTCCGGTTCTTGGCGATGATGAACTCGGTCGTGTAATTGGTCGAGTCTGTCTCTTTCTTCTCGTAGTAGCTCGGGCGATAGAGAAAGATCACGACGTCCGCATCCTGTTCGATCGCTCCGGAGTCGCGCAGGTCCGAAAGCTTCGGCCGCGGCGGATTGCGATTCTCGGGAGCTCGGGAGAGCTGCGAAAGGGCGATCACCGGGCATTTGAGCTCTTTGGCGATGGCCTTCAGTTCGCGAGATATGGCGCTGATGTCATCGCGGCGTTCGCGGCTGGGTTTGCTCGAAGTCATCAGGCCTAGATAGTCGACCGCGACCAGGTCGAGCTTCTTTTGCTCCGTCTTGATCTTCCGGGCCTTGGCGAGCACCTGTGTCGGTGTCATGGCAGGAGTGTCGTCAATGAAGAATCGTCGCCCTTGGAGCGTGTTATAGACATCGGTGGCCTGTTTCCATTGCATATCGCTTAGAACGTTGTGAGCGTAGCCCCAGAGGCTAATATCAGCTATCTGAGCGATCGTCCGGTCGATGACCTGCTCTTTACTCATTTCCAGCGACGCGAAAAAGACGACATGGTCATCAAGAGCCGCGTTGACGAGGAACTGCAAAGCCGCGGCCGTCTTGCCCATCGATGGCCGGGCAGCGAGGATGATGAGGTCCTGCTGCTTGAAGCCGGCGAGGAAGCTGTCCAGATCCCGCAGGCCGGTCTTGATGCCTTGAACTATCTCGCCGCTCTTTCGCCGCTCGTAAGCCTTGGTCAAGCTTTCGTAGGCGAGCAGCTCGGCCAGCACCGGTCCGGCCGCTCCCTGGTCGCGCTCTTGCGATAGGGTGAAGATCATCTGCTCGGCACGATCGAGCACCAGCTCCGAATCCTCTTCCTCTTCCAAAGCGTCGCTTGTGATCTGCGCACACGACATGATCAACCGACGCAGTAGAGACTTCTGCCGGATGATCTGAAGGTACTCGCCGACGTCGGTGAAGTGCGGAAGCCCGTAGCTCAGGTTTGTGATCGCCGCGATGCCGCCGACCGTTGCCGCATCGCCGTCGCGCTTCAATTCCTCGGCGATCAGGATCGGGTCAATGGTCCGGTTAGAGTTGAACAGCGAGAGCATCGCCGTATATATCCGACGATGGAACGGCGAGTAGAAATCATCCGCCTCAAGAGCCTCTGCGGCCTGTGCGATTATGTTCTCGTCGAGCAGCACCGCTCCGAGAACGCATCGCTCTGCGTCGTTCGACGATGGCAGCGGTTTCGAGAAAAGTACCTCGCCTTTGATCTGAGTTGTCTGGTCTTTCTTACGTGGCATTCTCCTCCAAAACCCGCTTTGCCGCGGTGAGTTTGACAAAGTCCTCGTGCGATCCGCCTGCGTCCGGATGGAGCTTCATCGACGCGTGCCGGAAAGCCCGGTCGCGGATCTCTGTGTAAGCCTTGATGTCGGCCGCTTTGTATTGCGTGTGCTGTGCGATGAACAGAGCTGCCGTTTCGACCGTGAAACCGCCATCGCTGGCAGGCGGGAGAGCTTTGTAGCCTTCGTAGTGAGCGTTCGCTTTGCCACCACCACTCACGCCATACCGGTCGACCTTGCGAAGAGCTTCGAGAGCATCAGCGATCGCCCGCAGGTTCGCTTCGAACGATGTGAATTGGTCGCACTCAAAACTCATCGGCATGTATCGGCGGTTCGGCCTGTCCCACACATCGAAGCGGACCACCAAGCCGGGATGTGACGGAGCACGAGCCCCGCGCCGGAGCATTCCGTCGTTCCGGACGTCATACGGCGTGTGTGCCGTCTGGATCACGCACGAATCTTCGCGGTAGCCGAGCATCTTCATCTCCCGGTGGAGGAGCTCAAGCGTCTCGGTCCAGCTTTTACCGAACGGCGACGGCTTGCGTTTGTGGTCGGGCGTCAGCTCCCGCGGGAACTGGCCTTCAAGTGATTTGTATGTGTATCTAAGAGTCATTGTTTTCACGACCTCCGGTTAATTGTCTTGGTTCGGTCGGGATGAAGCCGGAACCGGTACCGCCAACAATATTCATGAATTGGATCTCGACGCGGGCCGAATCGATGATCGTCTTTGCGATATTGGCGACGGCGTTCGCCTGGTCGGCGTCCATCGTTTCTTCGCCGTCGACCAGCTTCTCGATCGTCTCAAACAACAGGTTGCGAAGATCCTCGATCTTGTTCTTTGGCATTCGCTATCTCCTTTCTCAGTTTTTCCAAAAGTCGCATCGCCTGCCGCAGCTCGTAGCCGAACGGGCTGCGGTTCCGGTCGTATGACCGCTGCAGGATCTCGCGGACCTTTTCCGGATGCCTTGCCCGCCACCGCTTCGTTCGCTCGTACTGCTTTGCGTAGAAGGCCTGCGGATCGCGTGTCCGTTTCAGTTCCCGAGCCCGCTTATCCTCGGCCCGGGCCTTCCCAGGGTTCGCCTGCCGGCGACGGCGACGAGCCGCGTTGCAGATCTCGCGGTTCGCCTTCGAATACTCGCGGCCTTTGCGGTTATTGCACGGATGGCAGTAGCCGGCTTTCGAGAATTCTTCTCGGGGTTTTACCTCCCCGCACGCCGGGCATCGTTTCACCACAGATCCTCCGTGTATCGAAACCCCTGAAAGCCGCGTCTGGCTATCGGCTGAGGCGGATAGCTGACCGGAGCTGAGCAGATGACCCACCACTTCGCGGATCGCTTCATTCCATCCCAACAGTCCAGCTCCCATCCTTCGCCACTTTCAAAGCCGGCGATGTTCATTCGGCAAATGATCTGACCGCCGACGAGGATGTACAGATGCAGCACATCGATCTTCGGCCGCTGTGAAAGAGCGACGTAGATGGCGGGGATCTTCCCTTCGTTCAGCGCGTCATAGGACCGCATCATCCTGGTCCGTGCCGTGCTGTCCAGAGCGTACTGACGAGCCTCACCCGGCAGCGTTCGAATTATTCCGGTCGGTCTGATCATCATCACTTATTCTCACCACCTTTTCGTTTTCACTTTCGGCAAGTAGTCCAGTCTGGCCAAGCAGCTTCCCACCCCGAAACAGATACCCGATATCGGCCATCATGTTAGTGAGTGCGTCATGGACAGCGTCCAAAGGGCCGTCGCCTTTACCGAGCCAGTCGATTGCGACCTCACCCGGCCGTGAGATGTAGCAGGTAAACCCCTGAGTGAAGTCTCCACCCGGATGGCTGTTGTCGGAGACGCGAAGTCGGCCGCACGGCGAAATAGCCTGATACTGCCAGCCGAGGTTGTCCCAAACGCGGACCGTCCAGTCCGCACCGCACATCGACGCCACTTCTCTAGCGACCACCAAAACACGGTCGTGCTCCGTTCGCGTGCAGCCCCTCCCACATTGCGGATCACAGTACCGCTCTGATTTGTCGTCGTATTCAGCCATCATTCGCCCCGCTGCAGGTCCTCTTTCAAACACTCGATCTTGCCCTCGATCTCGGCTTGCAGCTCTTCGAGATTCTCGATCGCCTCATCGATGGACACCGAATCGTCGGAGAACAGCGCGTCGATCGCCGCCACTGCGTTTTTGTAAAGTTCTTTATTTTTTGTCATGTTGTTTTTCCTCCGGCACTTCATTCCATTCGCGGCCGTCGAGCAGGCGGCCGGATTTGTTTTTGCCGACACGAATCATCCCAAAGGCTCTTGGGCTCATTCCGTTAGAGCTTCCGCTCCGCACAGTGCCATCGCTATCGAGCCAGCAAGTGTTGTCCGAGTCGGCGTTCCAGCGAACTTGGCACATCGCCAGATTTTCGTCAGAAGCGACGGTCCACTCACCCCATTGCTTGAAAAAGAATGGAACGCTTGCCGCCTGGCACTGATCGCGAAGCGACCGCACCCAATCCGGATGCATCGGCCGGGCCTTGCCGCCCGATTCGCCGCCGACGATGACCCAATTGATTTGCAGATCGGTCATATCGTCCGGGCCTTTTACGTGCCCGTTCAGACAATTCAGGGATACATCCCCAAACCCGTCCTCGTGTCGGATAATGGCTAAATTGGTTAAATCCACCGGCCCGAGCAGCGGTTCCATACTCAGAAACCGAACGGCTGCCGGTATTTGCAGCAGTTGAGGAATGCGCTCGTCGGCGGTCTTCTGGTCCTCAACGGATGTTCCGATCCAAAGGTTCTTTGGGAACCTTTCAGCCCTCTCGCCCTTCGGAGTGCATCGCGTCGTCCAACGTTCCGGCACGATCTTCATTGCCAGGTGCGGTCGCTTTGTAAGTAAAAGCCAGTCGAGATTGCGCGTCGTCTCGATCAGTTTGAAAAGCCGCCCGCGAGCCTGCTGGACCGCGAGCCATGCATCGGCGGGCATTGAATCCTCGCCTTCGAAAACATCCGCCAGCGAAGCACAGAAAACGCGGTGCCGTTCGCCGGCCTGCTCCGCAGCGGCGTTCCATTTCAGCGGCTCTCGCCACATCGCATCCGACGCAACGACGCGCGTCCCGTATTTGCCCCAAATGCCGAGCACGGCCGGGTTTCGCTTGCTACCGGTGTCGGCGTAGCAGTTATCGCACCCCGCCGAAACCTTCGTGCATCCCCGCCACGGATTGAACGTGTGCGTTGCCCATTCAATTTTTGTGTTTTCTCCCATCTTTACGATTCCTCCGTTATTTCGTCCGGCCATTCTTCTTCTTTCTCGGCCTCTTCGAACCTCTCGTTGCCGGCGAGGATCTCTTTTACGACGTCCCTGAGCTCGACGAGACGCTCCCCGACATCATTGCCTTGATGGTCATTCGCGATGATGTCCGTCGCTAAGTTCAGGGCTTCCACGAGCTGGTTCACCGTTGCCGCTTCGACGTCCCGCTGTTCGCTAAGAGCCGTGTATGCTTTGTCCTTATTGGCCATCAGCTTGCGCTGCTCCTCGATCACCTTTTTCTGCTCGCAGTTCAGGTTGTCCGACACCTTCGCCACGATCCAGAACACGACCGCGAGTGTGCCCAGGCACAATTCCATCAACGTAAATGTCATAGCTCGTTCTCCGCTAATTTCCAGACCGGAATGTTCGGGCATTGTTTGGCGACCACCGCCACCCTTTCCGCAGCCTCCGGCGTCCCGCGGATATCGACGACCGGACCGACGAGGAGCTGTTCGCGGTGAGATAATCGACGGCGAAGGTGCACGGCGATCTCCGTTACGTCCATCCATTCCCCGAGCTTCGCGTCACCGACGCCGGCAAGAGCTCGGACTGCGGCATTGCGAAGCTCCCATGCGTCGAGGGCCTTTGCCCTGCCTAAGCTTGCTGAGGCGTGCCAGACCGGCCCGCCGAAGTTCACTTCCAGTCACTCGTACCCGGAGTTGACGGAAAGCACGATGCTGATCCGCCCCTTGTTGGTCAGATAGCGAAATGCCGGCCTAAGAGTTTCCGTCGCCAACCGACAGTGGTTGCGAATTGCGATTTCCTGATGTCTGTTCATCGTTTCGTCCTCAAGCCAACGGGTTCGCCTCGTTGGAGCTTTATTCCCAAATACCAATCAGTAAAGTCGAGGGCTTCGTCGAGAGAATAAGCAACCTCAACTCTGTTGTTCTCCGACCGCAGATAGGCGATGTACTTCTCTTGATCGGCCGTCAGCGTGTTCTTGCCGTATTTCAGCTCGATCCATCCCGCGTGGTAGCCGTGGCGAGCGGCCGGAATGTGAATATCCGGCCTGCCCCTTGCCATCCCCGAAGCTTTTTGTTTGCCCGCCGTCGCACGCAGCTTGTAAGCGCCTTCGCCGTTGCTGCGGATATAGTCGAGGACCGGTGAAAGACTGAGGTCAAACCGCACGATCCGAAAATAGGTTATCTGTAGATTTTCCTCGTGCTGCGTTCGCTTTTGCTTCGGCTTCTCGCCTTTCAGCAGTTCCCGGTATTCTGTGATCTTCATGCGGTCTGCAGTGCCTGCCTTTCAAGTGAGTTTTGGAGTCCGTCGAGGACGGCGCGTTTTTCGGCGATGAACAGTTCTTTCAGCGTCCGGCCGTCGAACCGCTGCTTGATCACATCGTTGAGAATTCTTTTCTCGCCGAGCTCCTTCCAAAGACGGAAGATCTCTTGATTAAGCCGCTCGTGCTCGGCCATCGGTTCCTGATCCGGCGTGAACTTCTCTTGCTGATGCCCGTTCTGATGCCCGTTGCCGTGATGTTCGACTTTGTGGTCGTACTCGACCGGCTGGCCGACGATGTCGGTCCATCGCTCGTTCTGCTTGTAGTAAAGAGCACCTTCGGGCTTCTTGTAGATGCCGAGCTGCGACTTGTGCTTTACGCCGTCTGAGACGCAGATGATCTCGTAATAATCGTCGTCCGTTTTCGTTCGGCGATGCTTGAGCGTGACCATCGCTCCGCAGACCGGACACGCCTGCGGAATGGATCCCCAAAACGACGCCTGCTCGAAGATCTGCGTCGCGGTGTCGCCTTCGATGTGAACCTCAAAGGCCGGATGTTTCAATATCAGTTTCGTTCCCATTTGCTTTCTCCTGCGGTGTTCGGTCGGGCCGGTTACCCGGCCCGCCGTCGCCACTGCTTTTTTGTTAAGAAGACGGAGTTCGGCGGTTCGGGGGCATCGCCGATGTTGCCCATACGAAGCTATCGCTTCCACGTGCAGCCGAGCGTTCGCGCAAGCAAGGCTGCAAAGACCACGATCGCGATCACTTTGGCCAATTCCTTCATCCCTTCTGTTCTCCCGCCCACTGCTGGATGTAGTCGACGAGCTCGAAGATCTTCTCGATCTCGGCCCGCTTGCAGTCGAACAGGTTGCCGGACGTTCCGATCGCGATCTTTATCGCTCCGACCTGGCAGCTCAGCGCCATCGTAGCGGACGGTATTTCTTCCGCTTCCTTGATTTCGAGGAACCGCACCAGCCCGTTCGCGGGAGCGGGTTCGCCGGGCGGCGTGTACGGGATCGTGAGCAGGTCCGGCACAGGTCTGCGTTTCGCGAAGTCCAAAACCTCTTCGGTCGGGGTGGGGTCCGCATCGGTCAATGCAGCGGCCGATGCGGACCGTTTGGAGGGACGTTTAGGCGGCTTCGTGGCCACCAATAGCTCGACGCCTTTCGCCTCGGCATCGCGAAACTTTGCGTCGGTCTTGCGAAGCAGCGACCAATACGAGTTCGACATTCCGTAGGCCTTTGCTCTGGCGGTTGCGGTCGTGTGCTGCGAGCTGACCAGCGTCACGCGGTCGTAATCGATGCCGGGCTTCCGCTCGAATTCGACCTCGATCTTGCCGCCACCGATCCGCCAAAAACGGACCGGCTTTTCGCCCGGGCGGAAGAACGCGGTCAGGTCACCGTTGGACTCTTTGAAGATCTTTTCTTCGTTGACCAATTCTTCAAGCAGGTCGTCTATCTCGACGCTCCGATCGATGCCGCAAAAATGCTTGATGCCCGGCAGTGTCCGGTAGCCATCAGCCAGAGCCTTCAATACCTGAGTTTCAAAGTTATCCATAATTTTCACCCAATTGTCCGGAGAGGCCCGTAGTTTCCCGCACTTGATGCACGAGCCTCCCCGGTCGCGGCGGAAGGTGTGATCCCGCCGTTCTCAAGCGACACGGCAGCCGAACGCAACCGGTCGAAAGTTGTCTGCATTTCCGCGATCATTGCGCGGCACTCGGCACTGTCGGCAGCAAGGAACGCAAGCCGCAGTTGGCCGAGTAACGCGTTCAGCTGCTCGGCGTGCGGCCAGAATGCTGCGGGAGCTTCGCCCTCGCCGGCCAGCTTGGCAGCCCACTCCGGCCACGAGGCGACCTCGTCGGCAAGCACTTGGCTATTCGTGCCGGGTGCGAACACGACGGCGCAGTAGAGAACGAACAAGTTCTCAAGTGCCCCCGGTCGACGTACGTCCTCGTCCTGGCCGACCAGGCGATAGATCTGTTGCCGGCTATAGTTCCGGCCCTTTATCTCATTCAGGTTTCGCAGAATGTGGTGAGCGTGCCCCAATATCGCCTTTCGGCCGATCTTGGGAAGCGCTTCCTGCTTTGCCTTGATCGCTGCTAAAATTCGTGCTCCCATGGTTACAAAATCCCCCCTTGTTACCTTTTTTCGTTCTCCCGATGCTCTTAACCTGTTGGTGCTGTGTCAGAGCAGATAAATCATAGTGAACGCAAACCCCAATGTGATCGCCATTGCTATCGCCGCCGATGCCGCGAGGAGCTTCAGGTCTTTCAATTGCTCGACGCGGGCGAGACGCCGGGCGACGACCTCGCGGCATTTGAAGCAGAGCTGGCCGGAAGCCGGCACGCGGACGTTCGCACAGCCGCCGCAGGTTCGCGAGAACACGACGACGTTCTTGGCGTTGCGGAAGTGGCGGTTCTTTTCGAGTTTGCTGTTCATACTGCCCTCACGTGGCTGAAATGGTCCTGCCGCTCGTCAAGCTCTGCGGCCGCGATGATGTGGACGCATTTATCGTGCGGATCACAACTGCAATCGGCTCGGCGTCGGCCGCGGATCGGTCCGTATATGCGGACCATGAAGCCCTTGCGGGCGATCTTGTCGTTGACGCAGAACTGCCGGTATCCGGCGATGCGTCGCGAAAGAAAATGTGCCTTCACGTTCGCGGAGCCTTCGGACAGATCAGCGAGACGCCGCTTTCGGCACTCAGGCCCGATGCCGGCTGCGATCGCTGCCGGGTCCTTCAATGTGCGGTTGCACTTTCTGCATTTCATTTTGTTTCTCCTTTTTGGGTTATCGGCTTCCGAACTGTCGGATCCGAGCAGCCATTCCTCTCGAAAGGCTTGCTTGGCGTCCGTAGCTTCGCGGTGCTGTCAGTTCGTTCGCCAGGCTGTTCAGGTCGGCAAGCCGTACCTTCTCGCGTTTGCCGTCCGGGATCTTCGGCAGTCGCTTGACCGCCGCGGTGCAGGACTCATACGAAAGCCCGGTCTGCTCACGGAGCGCTCGGATGGCTGCCGTTTGGCTTACGGTCCTCATGGCTGTTCCACCTCCGCAGGCGGGTTGAAGGCCGGATGGGTGCTTTCGATCTGGGCGATCTTTTCCCACAAGGCCTCGCGGACGATCGACGACATTGACAGGTCTGCCCGTTTCGCTGTCGATTGCAGCCGAGCGATCAGCGTCGGCTCAAGTCGAGCGTTGAACATCTTCTTTCCTGTACCGTTGGTTTCTGTTTGTTGGTCCATGAGGGTTCCTCCGTAATGCATATTGCTTGCTGTTGTATATACATTTGCATTACGGATTAAGATGATAAACGCTGTGTCAAGCATTTGTCAAGCATTTGTCAAGCAGAAAGTTATCGGAGGGATAGCGCGTCGTTCATCAGGCGCTATACGATTCGGATGATGAAGAAAACGAGGATAGTAAATGTCCGCCTCGCTCCCGAGGTTCACGACGATTTCAGATTGGCGTGCGAGCTTCGCGGAGCGTCGATGTCGGCACTCCTCCATCAATTCATTTTTCGAGTAATCCGGGAAGAAAGAGACGCAGCTCCTTCTGCGTTCGAACAAGCCAAAACGCCGCGGACGAAAACACCATCGCCGGGCGTGCGGTTTGGGGGCACGGTCATGGCACGTACTGAAGGATCGTCTGGAAAGCGCAGGACGGGCTAAGTTTGCAGGATGTTAGTTGCTTACAAAGTTATGGATCAAGCCCACACTTCCACCGCTGCACTCGTTGCAAGAGTGCAGGCGGGTGTCCCGCTCGAAGTTGCGTCGGACTTGCAACGCATAGACCTGAACCTTTTCCTCACGAAGGGCAAGGATAGCTGTCTGTTGATCCGCGTGGAAGGCGAGTCGATGAACGATCTGGGTATTCGTGATGGCGATTGGGTGTTGGTCGACACGACCCGTCGTCCTTCCGTCAACCAGATCGTGCTTGCCAGACTGAACGGTGAGATAACGCTCAAACGGTTCAAGCCCGAGTCCGTTCCGGTGCATCGGCTGTTTCTCGTGCCGGCCAATCCGGCGTATCGCGAGATCGAGGTTCAGCCGGCTGACGAGTTTGCGGTGATCGGCGTGGTGACGCACATTATTCACGAGGCCGTTTAGGCCGAGGAGGAGAGCATGAGGAAATTACTTACGGCCGCAGTCATGGCCCTGATCATGGCGGCTTCTGTTGTCGCGCAGAAAGACTATTCGGCCCTCGACAAGCTGGCCGATCTGCCAAAGGACGCATGGATCGAGTTTGCCAAGGCCGCCGATTCGGCGGACGTGTTCGAATACAACCCTGCCCGTGTCCGTTGGCTCGACCGCTCCGTCCGGAGCTGGATCCGCACGATAGACTCGAACGACCGGACGGTGCTCAGCACGGTGCAGCTCGAGTTCCGCTGCGGCTTCGAAGAGGTCCGGGAGCTGTCGACCGTTTTCTACTATCTGCACAAGCTCCGACGAGACTCGGCCGGGAACGAGGTCCGCGGCGACCGCGTCAAACTCGCTAAGCCGCGGACGGTCGGACTGGCCGCAGATGCCCCGTTTCGGTCCATTTTGCCGGAGTCGATCGAGGAAGAACTGTACCTGGTGATCTGTCACGAAAAGAAGCCGTGACATACGTTTTGACATACGTGAGCGTTAGCAAGCTCGCGGCGTGAGGCGGGTTAAACCGTTGAAGACGAATATGTTGCCCCGCTGTCGCCACTGCGGAGCATCCTACTATTCGGGACGGTGAGGTCGGAGGTTCGAATCCTCTCGCCCCGACCACTTTCAAAGAAGGATCGCCTCAAGCGGTCCTTTTTTCATTGCCGATCTTG
>JALHMV010000002.1 GCA_022843855.1 Patescibacteria group bacterium | reverse complement strand
TCAAGGTTGTAAATCGGTGAGAGCCAGCCGTTACTCAGGTAGCGTGGATAGGTAAAGACGAAAAGCGTCCGGGCGTAAAAGCTGCCGATCTCGATGTAGTTGGTGTTAATCGCCATTCCTGCCGGCGAGATAACGTCGAGAACATCGGCGAGTCCTTTCTTGAAAACGTCCATCTCAATCTCATCAGCTGTTTTTTCGCCTTTACCACCGAGCCGGCTCATGATTTCACTGAACGACTTTTTTGGCGCGACCGTTGTCGGGGCGGCTGGGGTTGCGGTCGGATTTTCTGGTTCGTTCGGCGGTAAGGACGTGCTCGACACAGTTGCAACGGAGCCGGTTCCGGCAGGGGGAGGAGGCTGCTCGGTGACCGGGGCGCCTTGCCCGGATCGAGCCATCGACAAGACCTCCTCGACCGTCGCCGGGAGTCCGCTGACGGTGTCCTGTTTTTTAATGACAGCGCCGGTCAGCTGCCCGGTATCGCCCACCCGTTCACTGACGGCCTCCTCGGGGTTGTAGACGTTGTAAAAGAGCTCGATTAGCTCTTGGGTGTTGAGGACGTTTGAGCGAATACCCAGTGACTCCAGCCGGCCCGAAACAACCTGAGTCTTTTCGGCGAGCTGACTCTTGAGCTCTCGAAATTCGTCAGTCGTCAGCACGGTCTCCTTAACTTTTTTCCCGCCCAAAATTCGGTCGATGAAGCCCTTTTTAGTTGTGGCGTCGGCGACGACCTTGCTGTGCGGCACGACGACGTAGAACGACCGATCCATAATATTGACCTCATTGCTCAGGCGCTCGATGAAATCGATGTAGTCGATGAGTTGAATCCGGAGGAGTTCGTTGGCTTCCTCGGTAGCAATCGACTCGAGTTTCTGAACGTATTTACTCAGATCGACCCGTCGGCCCTGGATGACGATCTGAACCGGAAAACGCAGGGCGTTGAGAAAGCTGCGAAACTGGTAGACAACTGCCTCTTGCTCTTTTTGGCTGCGCAAGTCGGTCGGGATCGGTATCACTTTCACCACCTGACGCATTGACCCGTCAACCAGAATCAGAACATCGTCTCTAATCTCAGAGATCTGAACGTACTTTTGCGTTGCTGCCGCCGCTTCAGCGGCTTTTTTATTTTGCTTCGCCATCTTATTGATGCTCGTCCACGACCCGGGCGATATCGCGGACGCGGGTCAGATCGAGATCTTTGCGCGGCTTCGGGGCGTTAGTATCGACCTTCTCAACGATCTTCGTGAGTTTTTCGCGTTGGCCTTTGAGCCAGACTCGTCGGCGTGGCCGCTGCAGGTAGCGCACTAGCGAACCGAGGAAATAAATAAACGGTCGCTCCTGAATTTTGACAAACGCCAGGGCAATCGAGAGTGAGGCGACAATCGGAAAAAGAATGTAGTAGACGATACGCAGCGGCGAGTTAGCCGTCCACGAATTGAGTAAGTAGAGGAACAGGCCGCCGAAAAGGACGTAGAAAAATTGCGTCAAAGTGAGCGGGCCAATGACCCGATCCTCCATATCAATTCTCTGGGGCACTTTAGCGTCCACGGTCTGCCCTTTCGAGCCGCACCACCGTGCGGCGAGAAATATGAGCCTCATTCGAGGCGATTGTGTCGATTCTCTGTGGAACTTTTGCGTCCAAACCCTCTCCCTCCTCTTTTCATCATAACCGAACCGACGGGGGCGTCTAGGTTGGTTACCGAGGGAAGATTCGCCAAAAGGTGATGAACTCTTCCAAAAAAGACGACGGCCGCTCTGAGGGCTCTCGATGGAGAGCGGTTTGCGGCGAGCGATCGGGCGAGATCGGCTCCGGGTGAAGGTGCTGGACGAGCGCGACATCCTCCCGCCATTCGTCTTCGTCGAAACTACCCACTTGTTGGCCGAGCGTCGTGAAGTCGGTCTCGTCAAACAGCCTCGTCAGCTCGCGCCAGAGTTGGTAGTGGGGCAGGAGATCCGAGTGATGGGCGAGAAACGCTTCGCGTTCTTCTTCGTTATCGGCGATATCGAGGTACTCACCGAGCTCGCCGACCTGGGGGGCCATATCGGCAAACCGCTGCCGCTCTTCTTCGCTGAGGTCGTCGTTCCCAGGAAACTCAAGTAGTTTTGCCCGGATAAAGCCGCTAAAGGTTCTATCGCTCTCAAGATACTGAGCCAGCACTTCAGCGAGCCGCTCTTCTTGAAGGAATTCTGGTTTATCAGGCGATTCTTCAAGCGCAGACTCAAGATACCCTACGTAGTAGGAGACTTGATTGCTCGGCAGTGCGCTAACGAGTTGGTCGATCGCTTGGTACCGATGGTCGGCGTCGTACTCACGCCAGAATCTACTTAAAGAATGGCCGTACTCGTGGAGGAGGACGTGCATCTGTTGCTCAACGCTTAGTAGCTCAAACTGACGATCGAGGGTGATCTCTCGGCCGCGAATGGTAGCGAGCGGGACGCGTCCGACGATGTCTGTGAGCGGATCGTCGGTCAGATCAGCGACCGTGATCGATTCGATTAAGAGATCGAGCTCCGCCTGAGTAAGTTTGTGGCCGTGTCGCTCAAAGTGAGCGACTAACTGCTCGGTTGGCAACCGTGCCGATTGTTCCCGAAGGGTAGGGCGCTCGCCCATTAGTTGGATGGCGTTTCTGGGGCGGTTGGCGGTGGGATATCTGAAGATGACTTGGTACCTGCTTGGCCAACAAGCCGGACTTCCATTGCTGCTGGCTGGAGCGTCCGAACACCAACTGCTTTGGCAAAGGTCTTCGGTAAGCTTTGGAGCGAGCTCTGAAGAACCGCACGGAGTGTTTTTTGTCCGGGTCCGACCATCGTTCCCTGAATCTGGGCGGCCATTTGTTGGAACATTCTCCGCTGCTCGTCCGGATTGAGTTGCTTGCCAAGCGCGGTTGACATTTTATTGACACTGGTGCCGAGCTCGCGACTCAAGACGTCAGCCATATCCTGGCCACCGGCTTGAAGGGAGCCGGTAATAGCTTGCTCTAGTCTAGAGAGATCGGTCTGGCCAAGCAGCTCGTTATGAGCCTGATGAAACTCGCGTGTTCCCTGGTTTGCTTGGGAGATGATGCTGGCGATACTTTTCTTAAAGTCTCCTCCTTCAGTCCGTGCGGCTGCGGCGATTGATAGGTTCTCTGTTAGCCTGGTGAGTTGGGCTGGGTCATTTGCTTGTTGAATAGCTTGTCGAAGCATATCCGCCTCGATCCCAGCCGAGGAACCGATTGCCTCAAGAAGCGTCTGGCGGGTCTTCTCTAGAGCACTCGTGTAGGTAGTTTCCGCTGGGTTCATCTGCTCAAGCTCGCCCAAGACATCGAGGTTTCGAACGAGTCGATCCTGTATATCATCCTTAAGGTTTGGATCGAGCTCCAGGCCGTGATTAAAAATCTCCTCAACCCGATCTTGAATCTGCCGATCTGTAAACATGGCTACCCGGCCAGAAGCGCCGCGGGCAACCTCGTCGTTTTGAGGGCCGGCGCTTGCGCCGGATTGGGCGGGACGGTCGGCGGTACCGGCGCCAGCGTATGGGAGATTATCCCTTATCTTCCCCCATACTACTGTGGCGTTACCACCCCCTCGCATTCGATTAGCAAGCTGATTAATTTTGTTATAGGCGGCGAAGACTTTAGCCAACTCCTCTGGGGTGAAGTCGTTTTCACTGATGCCAGCCGCCTTCAATACGTCGACCGCGCCGGTCCAGCGACCGCTCGAACCAGTCGATGCTATTTTTCCGATTCGCATAATTTTTTCTGAATCATCTTTGCCCTTTTCTATCCAACCCTTCAGTGCCGTGTAAATTTTCTCCTTCTTTCCGCCGCCAAACCAATCGAATATTTGCTGGGGCGTTGTCATTTCCTGTAGTTCGTCTTTGCCGAACCCGACCTGAGCCTTAAAGGCGGCTGGTTTTCCCTTTAGGTAGTCAGGAATTGATTGATTGAAGGGCCAGTTTGTTTTAGTAACTGCGGCGATTTTGTCGTCATTTTCTGCTTGCTTGACGCGTTCCTCCCAAGGCTCCTTTATATACTTCCCTGGGTCGCTGAAGATCGTTGCGTACCCACGCGTCGTTTTAAGCTTGCCACCTAGCTTGTCGTGAAATCTACTAGCCTTCATTCGCTTCAGCCGGAGCTCGGCAGCCAACTTGATGTTGCCCGACTTCATAGCCTCTCCATATTTTTTTGTCAGCGCCCCAGCCCGTTTATCAGCGACCCAACTGTTCGCTCCAGCCGTTGCGCCCACCATACGAGGTGCGGCACCCAAGACTTTCTTAAATGTACTAGCAACGTCTAGGGCACCTTTGGTGACGATCTTCGGCAGTTTCAGGACGAGCGTCGCCGCTGACAGGACAAGGATTATCGAGACGAGGCCGGAAATAAAGTTCGTTGGATTGAGCGCCTGGGCGTAGTCGCCGATATTGAGCTGCTGAGCAAGCATTACGGTCGCGGCCATCCCGAAGATGATGACCGGAAAGACAAAGAGCTGGCGCAGAAAGTGATCCCACCATTGATAAAAATACTTTTGAAACTGCGGTAAGCCGTAAGCGACAAACGCCAACGGCGCCAGCATCGCCAAGAAATAGAGGATGACAACACGCTTGACGAACGCGATAATAAACGCAATCACCAAAAACGCGTAGTAAATCGCCAGGATAACTAGTAGAAGTGTCCATCCCAGTAGGCTCAGCCCACCAGTAAAGAACGCACCAGCAGTGGCGGCCACGGTGCCCCCGATCAAGCCGATGACTACTCCCTCGCCGATTGCTTTCGGGAAATCAAGAGCGATTAATTGGGGTATACTTGGTGACCCCGCCAGCTCGAGGGCTAATTGCGACGCCGCCTGGGCCACGTCGGCCAGAAAGCGGACTATCAGGAGGCTGCCGTTGGCCGCAACTACCCCGATAACCAGTCCCGGCAACGCTTTTTTAGCCGTGTAGGTGTTGAGATTAAAATGAAAGATGTTGGCAAAGGCGATCGTCAGCAGTGCCAGGATGACGATGATATTAACCAATGATCGACTGTAGCTCCAGATTCGAACGATGACGCTATCCGGATCTTTCAGCTGGCTCTCGTAGCTATTGGCGCCCCCAAAATTCTGGGCGTGGGCGGTGCCGACAAAAAAAGAAGCGACAGTCGGGCTGGGTTGTTTGACTACTGAATATCTGGGGGCTGTCAAGGGAAGCGAGCTGCTCTCGAATGGACTGTCTTGACGTAACGTTTGACAGAAATCTTGGGCCGGAGCGCTCGGTCCGTCGTCTTGAGCACGGACTGGAGGAGCGATAATCATCGATCGGCTGGCCGCCTCGCAGAGAATCGGCTTGATCGCGTTGGTGACGCCCTCAAAGAGGCTGGCTGCCAAGCAGCCGATTACTTTCGCGACTAACGTCCCGATCCCTTCTTTAAAGAGGCTTAGAAACCCGCCAAACCCACAGGCGCCACCGAGATCGATCTTTGGCTGTTTGGCGATAACGCCCCACCAGGCCGGCCAGCCGTAACTAAACGTATTAATACAGCTCTGCTTGAGATCGACCACGCCGCCGTAATCGCGGTTAACTTTTTCTTCTTCAGCCTTTTTGTCGTCTCCGACCGGACCGATCTTGACGACTTCGCTGCCGGTACATTCGTTGACCCCAGCCGTTACCGGCTGATTGTAGATCTTGCCGTACAGATCGAGCCACGACTCCTCCGTGACCCCCCACTCCTTGAGCGACTCACCTGTCCCATATGTTCCATCATCGTTGACGGGGTAGTATAAGACGCGTCCATTCAGATTCTCGTCAGTAAGAACAAAGAATACGTTGCGGTATCGTTTCTCGGCATCCCCTGGATCGTTGCGATAGATGCGAAAGAACGTGAGTTCGGCTTCGCCGTGGGTGGTCGAGACACGGATGAGCTCCGTTAGTCCCTTTAGGGCTGCTGAACCGACCGCGCTAGCTCCCCCACCAACAAGGCCGCCACCTATACCGCTCGCGACGATGCCGATTATGTCGTAGGTCGGGTCCTGGCCGCTCGGGATGATCGCTTGCAACTGAAAGAATAGCGGCGGCCGGCCGGTCTCGTCGTTAGGGGTGATATTCAAGATTTGCGGCTTCCTGCCCTGCTCAGTTGGCACGTTGATCCCTAGGTTGTTGTTACTGTCGCTAAACCACTTGACTGCTTCGTCTCGAGAGAGGGTAATATCCTCGCTGACCGCCGTTCCCCAGCGATGAAACGCTGGGGAGGGGTTGCAGGTGGTGTAGCGTTGGCCGTTAACGGTGATCTCGGCAAAGGCGTGATAGCGGTAGGGGCCGGGCTTCTCTGGAGGAGCGTCGGTTACTCGCGGCTTCCAAGCCTTAAGATTGCTCGAGGGTACATCGGTGGTGCCGCCGAGCGGAACATCTTCCTTGAGCGTCGTAAAGACGTGCGTAGATGATTCGAACGACCGTTTAAAATGGAGCCGAGGTTGGGTAGCGTTGCGCAGCCCTTTTTGCAGCCTGAGCTCAATATCGAACGTCGCCGGCCGATTCTGAGCGGCATTGCCCGGGGTGACCGTTTCGAGTTTGGCGCTGAAACCGATCCGCGCCGCCGCCTCATTGCCGGCGCAAAACTTATCCCGTTCGCTCTGGCCTTTGGTGACGGACTGTGCTTGCGAGCAACCTCGAGCAACTACCTCTTCCCGACCGCTGATCGGATTTTGACCCTGGATCTTAACTAAGACGAAAAGACGGTACGCACCATCGGGTAAGTTGCCGACGTACTCACCGATCCACGAGCCATCGCTGGCTTTAGTCAGCGTGCTCGTCCCAACACGTGACCAGGAGTCGCTGGCGCTACCTGCACGGTAAACCTCTGCATCACCCTTCGTCAACTCAGTCGTAATCGGATTGCCGAATCGAGCGGTAATCTTTGTGCCAACGTCGTGGGAGGTACCGGTTAGACTGGTACCGTCGTTCTTTCGATACGGGCTGGCGAAGGCAGTCGTGACAGAGATGGGGACGACGAATCCCGTAACCTGCGGGCATATTTGAGCGTACGATTGCTGGGCGTGGGCAGCTGGAGCGGTGAATAGCTGGCCAACCAACTCAAAGAGCAATAGCAAGACAGACAGGCCGATACCGACCGATCTGAGGCGGTTGCGTGGACGTCCCCCCTTCATACATTTATAGTAATAACCTTACTCGTGTGACGCAAATCAGGTTGCGGAGACTGGTTGGCTGCTTGTCGTTAGGCGGTAGTCTACTCGAGAGCTTGTTGATACAACGGGTCCAAAAATAGGATCCGCTCCTTGGCTTTTTGCGAAAACGGAGCGGCTAGAATGGCGATGTCGCGACTGTTCTGATTGAGCTCAAACGCGCGTAGTGCTGTGGGCTCAACTAGCTCTGGCCGAGTTATCTGATAGGTAAGGGCCAGGCGCACGAGTTTGTAGCTGTCGGTTTGTTTCTTCAAATACTCCTCAAGTCGCCCCCTATCTGCGTCTGCCGCTGCTGCCTCCAAGCGGCGTTGGTCGTTTTCGAAGCGACGGGCATTTGCTGTATAGGTTGTACCGAGTCCGGCGATAATGATTAGCGCCCCTAAGTAAAACCAGAAGCGACCGCTCATCAAAGACTCATCGAACGCTTAATCTCGTCGGTGACGTACGGCGCAAAATCGCTGATTAAGCTCAGTTGCCGCTTGAGAGCATGGAGTAAAAAGCAATGGCCGTACTTTGCGCGTTCCGGATCGTTACCTTCGCGAATCGCTGTTTTCTCGTACTCGAGCAAATCAGCGGCAAAATTATTCCAGAAGAAGTCATATAGCTCCTCGAGGGCAAGGTTAAACTGGAATTTAGCGAAGTGTTCAGCGTTGCGTGTTTCGAGCTTTTCGAGTGTGGTCAGGAACGCTTTTTCTTTTTCGTCGAGCTTCTTGGGTAAAACGTCCTCGCCGCCAGTCTCGAGCGTCGCGACAAAGCGGCTGGCGTTCCAGATTTTTGTTACAAAGTTGCGGTATTTGAGGAGCTTCTGCTCGCTAAAGCGCTGGTTTTGTCCAGCGGTCGCCGAACCCAGTAAGCCCATCCGAACAGCGTCAGTGCCGTACTTGTCGATCAGTGTCATGAGGTCGAGCACGTTGCCCTTGCTCTTACTCATCTTTTGGCCGTTTTCGTCGAGAATTAGGCCGTGGAAATAGACGGTTTTGAACGGAATCTGCTCGGTCAGGGCCTGGGAGAGCAAGATCATCCGGGCAACCCAGAAAAAGAGAATATCGGCGCCGGTCATCAAGAAATCGGTCGGGAAGAATTCTTTCAAGTCAGCCGCGTTTTTATCTGGCCACCCGAGCGTCGAGAACGGCCAAAGTCCGCTTGAGAACCAGGTGTCGAGTACGTCGGAGTCCTGTTCCATTTCGCAGCTGCCGCAGAACGGGCACTTGTCTGGTTTGATTTCCTCAACGACGAAGTCGTCCCTGCCTGCCTCCCGACTTTTTACGCAGTAAAAAGCGGGCACTTCGTGCCCCCACCAGAGCTGTCGGCTAATACACCAGTCGTGGAGGTTCTCCAGCCAGTGGAAGTACACCTTCTGAATGCTTTTCGGATGAAACTGGATCGCTCCGGAATCAACCGCTTCAATCGCGTCTTCTTTGAGCTCGGTCACTTTCATGAACCACTGCGTGCTAATCATCGGCTCAATCACCGCGCCGCTGCGTTCGCCGACCGGGATTCGGGTCGGGTGATCAGTCGTTTTCTCGATCAGTTTAAGCTCGTCGAGTTTGGCGACGATTTTTTCCCGGGCTTCACTCGCCTTGAGACCGGCAAATTCGCCAGCGATCTCAGTCAATTTCGCGTACTTGTCGAGTGCTGAGACGATCGGTAGTTTGTGTCGTTTAGCTGCCTCAAAGTCCTCCGGGTCGTGTGCCGGGGTGATCTTGACCGCGCCGGAACCAAACTCCGGATCGACAAATTCGTCAGCGATGACTGGTAGGTTCTTAACCGATCTGTCTGGCAGTGTCATCGGAACGGTTTTACCGATCAAGTCCTTGTAGCGGTGGTCGTCAGGATGAACAGCAACGGCGACGTCGCCAAACATCGTTTCTGGTCGTTGAGTTGCAACGGTGACTGGGCCGTACTTGATCCAATAGAGCTTACTGGTTGTCTCTTGGTGATTAACCTCGTCGTCAGAGACGGCAGTTTGAAGTCTTGGGTCCCAATTGATCAGATATTCGCTTCGGTAAATGAGACCTTTCTTATACAGCTCAACAAACGCGGCGCGCACTGCCTGTTGCGAGTGCTCGTCCATCGTAAAGCGAAAGCGTGTCCAGTCAGCGCCTAAACCTAGGCGGCGAAAAGCCGTTTTCAGGCGAGGCATATAGTGATCAATCCAGTCCCAGACTTCTTTCAGAAACTCTTCGCGCCCCATCTGCGACCGAGTGACGCCTTTTTCTTTCTGAATTTTCTTTTCAACTAAGGCCTGAACAGCGATCGCGGCGTGGTCGGCTCCGGGGAGAACGAGGACTTTCTTTCCGAGGCGGCGCTGGTGGCGACCCATTACGTCCTGAGTTGTGTAACTGAGACCGTGTCCGAGGTGGAGGTCGCCGGTGACGTTGGGGGGCGGAATGACGATCGAGAACGGTTCGCCCTCACCGTGCGGCTCAAACAAGCCTTCCTGCTCCCACCGTTCGTAGGTTGCCAATTCGTTGGAATGGTCGTATCTAGTTGGTATATCTTTCATTAAGGGATGCGCTCGCTGCCTCGTCGGCAGATGAGCAAAGTATACTGCCGACAGCAGCTTCCGTTCGCTGCTGCGCTCACTCGCAGCTCATGAGTCGGGATTTCACGCATGTAGACTGATTTTACCGCCTAAACCTGAAATTGCCCAGAAACAACAGCTAAAGCGATAGGTTGGGGTCGGCCTCGACGCGCGACCACGAGTCTGGTCGACCGAAGAGGTGATGGAAAACCGCCGCCGCACCGATCATGGCGGCGTTATCGGTGCAGTACTCAAACGGCGGAACGATAAATCGTGTTTGCGGATGATCTTGGTGGACTGCCTGTTCCAAGGTGTGTCGAAGGTGCTTGTTGGCCGCCACCCCTCCAACCAGACAGACCGTCTGGATACCTGGGTAGCTATGCATCGCGCGGAGCATTTTCTTCTTGATCGTTTCGGAGACGGTTTTCTGAAAACTAGCCGCGATATCGGCCTTGGTGTGGCGAGCCAGCGGCTGCGGTAACTTTTGGACCAAGTGTGAGACTGCGCCCTTGAGACCCGAGAACGAGAACTCGAGCGAGTCGTTTTCGTTGAGGCCTATCGGGAGGTCGAAGGCGTTGTCTTTGCCGTGTGTCGCCAGTTCGCTTAGGATCGGTCCGCCGGGATAGCCCAGCTCAAGGAGGCGCGCCACCTTATCGAACGCTTCGCCGGCGGCATCGTCGCGGGTGCGGCCGAGATGTTGATAGTAACCGTGTCGTTCCATCAGGATGAGCTCGGTATGGCCGCCCGAAACGATAACGATCAGGGCTGGCAGCTCTGGCTTTTCGCCTGACAGCCACGCGGAATAAATGTGTCCCTCGAGGTGATTGATGGCAAAAAACGGCAAGTTGCGGGCCATGGCGATCGTTTTGGCGGCGCTCATGCCAATCAGTAAGCAGCCAACCAGGCCTGGACCAGCTGTGACGGCGACGGCGTCATACGTTAAGCGACCGCTCTTTGTGACCTCTTTTAGGACACGAGGCAAATTTTCGGTATGAAGCCGAGCAGCGATGTTGGGGATGACCCCACCGGTCTCGGCGTGAACCTCCATTTGCGAGGCGACAATGTTGCTAATGACGACTGGCTGATAGTTGTGGTCCTCAACGATTGCGGCCGCCGTTTCGTCGCAGGAAGTCTCGATTGCCAATATTCTCATAAGTGTAACTCCCCGCTCGTAATTCTCCCCCGTCCTTCGGACGAGTCGAATGCGTCACAGGATGTCTCAATCGCTAGTATCCGCATCTCGTTAATTTTACAGGTTGGACGTATACTAGTACATGAATGCTGCGATCTGTCTTTCAAACTGAAGCTTGGAGCCGTTTTAAGGAGCGGTTTGGCTGGGAAGTTAAGCAAACAGGGGACTTTTACGGCCTCGAGCGGGTGCTCGGCTTTGGCAAGTCGATGCTCTATTTTCCGGAGTTACCGCTCAATGAGGAAAGTCTAGGATTTGTTCGTCACGAAGCTAAGCAGGCAGTACCAAGTAATCGAATATTTACGCGATTTGAATTTTTGAATGTCTGGACGGCTGACAACGCCAAGCGTCTCGTTGAGCTGGGACTGACCAAGTCGTTTGAGGATGTTCAACCGGATTACCGGCAGTGGGTGCTGCTCGACAAGACCGAGGACGAGCTTCTGAAGGAAATGAAGCCGAAAGGTCGCTACAACATTCGGGTAGCTGAAAAGCACGACCTGAAGGTTGCCTGGGGACTGGAGCCAGAAAAAGTTGAGGCGCTTGCTAGCCTGTACCAAGAAACGGCTAAGCGGACCGGTTTTGCCGGACGCGATTCTGCTTATTTTGTGGCGCTCGTTGAGGCAATCCGCGGCGATAGACTTGGTGAGATTGTTACCGTGAGTCGTAACGGTGAGGTTTTGGCGGCCGCGCTCGTCACTTTCTACGGTAATGTAGCCAGCTATCTCTACGGTGGCTCGGGCGGGGATCGGAGTCTCATGGCGCCGTACCTGATGCACTGGGCGGCGATCAAGCGGGCCAAGAAAGAAGGTTGCCAGGTGTACGACTTGCTCGCAATCGCGCCAGAAGGAAAAGAAGACCATGTGCATGCTGGTCTGACCCGGTTCAAGACGCAGTTCGGCGGCCAATCGGTGAGGATGTTGGGGAGTTGGGACTTGGTTCATCGCCCGGTCTGGTATACCATATACCGGTACGCCCAGAAGCGACGCCGGAGGGCACTCTAATTTATGATCCGCACGCTCAAGAAAAAAGTCCGGCAAGCCACCCCAGACTGGCTCATCAACTTCTACCACCTAACGCGTGGCGTTATTGCGGCGTACCGCTACGGTCACCCGGCTCGCAGGATGCGCATCATCGGTGTGACTGGTACGAACGGCAAAACAACAACTTGCCACTTAATTACTTCCGTTCTGGAAGCCGCCCACCGTCCGGTCGGAATGATTACGACGATCGGTTTCAAGATCAACGGTCGCTACATCGAAAACAATCTCAAGATGACGACACCGAGCCCGTTCTTGGTGCAAAAGCTACTGCGCCAAATGGCGGACGCCGGCTGTCAGGACGTGGTGCTCGAAGTGACCTCGATCGGTTTAGTCCAACATCGGCTCTGGGGGATCAAGTTCGATACCGCCGTCTTTACTAATTTAACTCACGATCACCTCGACTATCACGGCACGATGGAGAACTACCGGAAGGCCAAAGAGAAGCTGTTTGAGGGTCGGCCGGCGCTGACGATCGTCAACGGCGACGACCCAGTCGCTGAGCATTTCTTGAAGTACACCGCCAACCGAACCGTTATTTATTCGACTAAGAACCGCGGCGATGTGATGGCTAAAAAAATCTACGCCCGACCTGGTGGTACCGATTTTGTCTTGCTCATCGAGGGCCGCCAAGCGACCGTCAACCTGCCGCTGCCCGGTACCTTTAACGTTTACAACGCCCTCGCCGCCGCCGCCGTTGGGCTGGCTTCCGGCCTGTCGCTCGAAACAGTTATCATCGGTCTCCGATCAGTTTCGGGTGTGCCGGGTCGGATGGAGGTGATTGATGAGGGCCAGGCGTTTACGGTGATTGTCGACTACGCCCACACGCCGGACGCGATGCTGAAGGTATACGAAACCGTCAAGCCGACCGTGCGGGGCAAGATGATTGTCGTGTTTGGCGCGACAGGCGAGCGCGATCGCGCTAAGCGTCCGATTCTCGGGGCGCTGGCCGGTAAGTACGCCGATTACGTTATCCTGACCACCGACGATCCGTACGGCGAAGACCCGCACGCGATTATCGACGAAGTTGCCGAGGGCGTGCCTCGTGGCCGGCCAAACCGCGGCGGTCGCCTCCGAGTTAACAAAGAGTCGGAGATCCCGATCAAATACAAAGATTCTGGCGAAGACATCTGGTGGTGGCGAATTCCGGACCGGAAAGAGGCGATCGCCAAAGCTTTAGCGATGGCTCGGCCGCAGGATGTGATCCTAGTGCTCGGTAAAGGTGCTGAAAAAGTGATGGTCACCAAAGACGGCTTCATCCCTTGGTCAGACCGGGGTGTTCTTGAAGAGCTGCTGGTTAAATATCAGGTGCGTTAATGTTGCTATACTCGGCCAATGAGTAAAGCGGCGCCGAAGATTCTGTTACTCGATGCCAACGCGCTGGTTCATCGCTCATACCATGCCCTGCCGCCGCTCTCGACGCCGGCGGGCGAGCAGGTCAACGCTGTGTACGGATTTGCAGCCGCGCTTCTAAAAGCGATTAAGGACGAGAAGCCGGAGTACGCGGTTGCCTGTTTTGATGCCGGCAAGGAAACGTTTCGCAACGAAATTTATGACGGCTATAAGGCGCATCGTAAGGAGTCTGACGAAGCTC
The DNA here is from genome assembly GCA_022843855.1 of Patescibacteria group bacterium. GTDB lineage: Bacteria > Patescibacteriota > UBA1384 > 2-12-FULL-50-11 > 2-12-FULL-50-11. The sequence goes on along the minus strand of JALHMV010000002.1, from coordinate 75,695 downwards.
TAACCTTGCAGTTCCCTCGCGTTCGCCAGATTGTCGAGGTTTTAAACATGCCGCTGTTTGCCCAAAAAGGCGTTGAAGCCGACGATTTGATCGGCTCTTTATCTGTGGTTGCCGCCCAACAGGGCCTACACGCTGTCATCGTAACCGGCGACAACGACGCGTTGCAGCTGGTTAACGACACCACGTCTGTCTATAGTCTGCGTCGCGGCGTTACCGATACCCTAACCTTTAATCGCAGCGCGGTCTACGAGAAGCTTGGCATCTTCCCTGAACAAGTGATCGACTATAAAGCGCTGGCTGGTGACTCTTCGGATAATATTCCCGGCGCTCCTGGCATTGGGCCGAAAACCGCTACCGACTTACTCCATAAGTACCAAGCACTCGAAGGTATCTACGAGCACCTGGACGAGCTAAAAGATCGAACTCGACAGATCCTGGCCGACAATAAGGAACAGGTGATGATGAGCCAACGCTTAGCGGCGATCCGCAAGGATCTCACAATCGATCTTGATCTCAAGGCAGCTGATGTCACTAATTTTGATTTCAGTAAAGTCGTAACGCTCTTTCACGAGCTCGATTTCAAGTCCCTCCTCACGAAACTGCCGCACGCTAATCTCGGTAGTCAAGCCGAATTGTTTAGCTCAACCAGCTTGAAGAAAGAAGCGACCAAGATCGAGCCAACGCTCCCCTGGGAGGCGGTAACGACGCTCGAGAGGTGGAGCGAGCTGGTGTCGATTCTGCAAAAACAACCGCTTTTAGTAGTCGATACCGAAACCGTGGACGTTGATGGCGAGCTAATCGGCTTGGCGTTTGCTTGGGGCGCTGACCAGGGTGCCTATCTGCCGGTCGGTCCGGTGTACGATGGCGGCCTACGGCTCGAGGAGGTGCGGGACTCCCTTCAGGCAATCCTCGGTAACGATTCGATCAAGAAAGTCGGTCACAACATCAAATACGATCTTCTTTCTCTGGCCCGCGCTGGCTTTGAGGTAAAAAACGTATGCGCCGACACGATGATCGCCTCCCAATTAGTTAATACCGGACTCTACGCTCATGGCCTCGATGCGCTGGCGTTTTCTGAGCTGGGGATTCAAAAAATCCCGACGACCCAACTCTTGGGTGGCAAGAAGACCGGCAAAATGACGGATGCTTCGCTCGACGAACTGGCTGCTTACGCCTGCGAAGATGTGATTGTTACTTGGCGGCTCTGGGAGAAGTTGATGCCGTCGATCGAAGAGATTGACCTCAAGCGGGTTTTTTACGAGATTGAGATGCCGTTGACCCCGATCCTGGCCCGGATGGAACTGGTCGGTATCAAGCTCGACAGCGAATACCTCAAGGATTTGGGCGGCTACCTCAAGAAAGAGATCGCCAAGATTGAAGCCGAGATCAAAAAACTGGCCGGCCAGGACTTTAACGTTGCTTCCCCGGCCCAGCTCCAAGAGATCTTATTTACCAAACTCAACCTGCCCGTTGTCGGCATTAAAAAAACTCAGTCTGGCTATTCGACCGACGCTGATAGTCTGACCAAGCTTGGTGGTGCCCACCCAATCGTTCAGAAGGTTCTCGAGTTTCGGGAGATGAGTAAGCTTTTGAATACGTATGTTGAGGTTCTGCCGACACTCGCCGATAAGAACGGCCGGGTTCACACCTCCTTTGGCCAAATCGGCGCAGCGACTGGCCGGATGAACAGTAATAACCCAAATCTCCAAAACATCCCAATCCGAACAGAGCTGGGCAATAAAGTCCGCCGAGCATTTATCGCTGAGAAGGGGAAGGTGTTTATCGGGGCCGATTACTCCCAAGCCGAATTGCGCGTCTTGGCGCATCTATCGGAGGACTCAGGGTTGATTCACGCTTTTCAGTCAGAAGCGGACTTTCACGCGGCGGTTGCCAACCAGTTAGGGGTGGATCGACGGGCCGCCAAAGCGATTAACTTCGGGATTATTTACGGTCTCGGTGCCTCAGCGCTCGGAAACGATCTTGGGATCAGCGCGACTGAAGCGCGAGCGTTTATTGATAAGTATTTTGCAACCTTCCCCGGCGTAGCGGCGTTTATTGAAGCGAAGAAGAATCAGGCGCGTGAGCAAGGTTACGTGGCGACGTTGTTTGGCCGCCGTCGGTATCTGCCAGATATCCACTCGCCGAACATGATGATGAGATCGGCCGCCGAGCGGATGGCCGTCAATATGCCGTGTCAGGGGACGGTCGCTGACCTGATGAAAATGGCGATGATTCGCGTGGTTGACGAACTTCCGGAAGGCGCAACGATGCTGCTCCAGATTCACGACGAGCTTTTGTTTGAAGTGGACAAGAACGCAGTCGAAGCAACGGAAGCCCACATTGAGAAAGTGATGAGTACCGTCGCCGAACTGAAAGTTCCGCTCGTTGTCGACGTCAATCACGGCACCAACTGGGCCGAGCTAAAGGGCTGATGCTGATCTTTCTTTCCGGCAACGATTCGTATCTGGCCGGCCACGCGATAAAACAGATTAAGGATAAGTATCTTGCCAAAAACGACGGCGCAGAGCTGGTCGCAATTGACGAGACGACCAGCGCTCCAAACTGGGCCGACCTGCAGGCTGTGCCGCTCTTCGCTACAACGCGCCTAGTAATCATTCGCCGGCTTGGCCTATTTCCGCTGAGTGTCCAAAAGATTCTTCCGAGAGTTTTGGCAGATGTTCCGTCCTCGACGGTCGTTGTCGTCTGGGACGGCAGAGCGGTGGCTGACCAGGAATTGCTGCAAGCCCTTGCGGGAGCCAGTAAGACAATCGCCGTCACGACACCGGTCGGCAAAGCACGGACGCACTGGATTGCGAAACGAGCGACCGAGTTGGGCCTCGAGCTGTCTGGAGAGGCAGTTGCTGCCTTGGCGGCAGAACCAATTACCGATCTGTGGTGGTTGGAGACCGAGTTACAGAGTCGCCTCGGAGGTGAGCTGAGCGGTGGCCGAGCGAGAGAACAGGCCAGTGAGCCGTTTGTGTTTTTTAATCTAGTTCGCAAACAAGATTGGTCAGGGGTTCGCCAAGAATTAGCGCGCAAAGTTCGTCAGGGGGAGCCGATGGAACTAACGATGGGATCGCTCGCCGCTGCTGTTCGCAAAGAGCTGCGTCCCAGTGATGAAAAACGAGCTTTGACGGCGCTGTTGATCGATATCGATCTTGGCCTAAAGACCGGTTTTCTCGAAGGGGAGAGCGCCGCGGCTATTATCGGCGCGCACCTACCCACTCCCAGAAGGAACCGGGTACAATGGGAACAATCATGGGAGGAGATGGCGTCGTAGGCGCGTTACTGCGGTCAGTCGGGTTTTACTCGAAGTCGTTTTTCTTTTTTGTCGTGCTGGCTGCTGTTGGTTTTGGGATCAGTAGTTTTGGCCCGCTTCGAGCCGATGACGTTCCCGATGCTGCGTCGGGCGATCCTGATCGAACGTACGATCTCGCCATTCGAATGACTGAAAGCGGCACGTTCTTTCTTGGTAACGAGCGTCTAACGGTTGAAACGATCACCGGCGAGCAAACGTACCGATTTCGCTACCAAGTCGTTGATCGACCCAACCAGGCTCTCGATCAGTTTTCGGTCGCCCTCTTTCTGCCAAAGCCGATCAACGATCAGGCGATCGGTCATCGCTTTATTAATAACGGCGGCGCGTCGGTTGTCCGTAGTCAGCTCCTCGATCCTCAGACGCTTCTTTTCGAGGCTGCTTCGATCGGCAGCCAGGCGCAGTTGACTTGGGAGATCGAAGTACCGCAGTCCTACCTTTCGATTACGGCATTGAGAGCGCTCCAGCAACGTCTTTCTGATTTGCCGCCAGTAGTCTGGTCGAGCGTCTCGATCGCCCTGCCGGTACTGACGATGTTACTACTGCTGATGATAGCGATCGCTCGTAACCGCCGAGCGCCCACCGAGCATCTCGGCCAGATCGACGATCCACCAACCCGACTTGCGCCGGCACTGCTTGGCATCCTGATGCGTGGTCACCTCAACAGCCGAGACGTGGCGGCGACGCTGATCGATCTGGCCCGCCGTGGACATCTCGTTATTCGCCAGGTGAGTGCTACTGATTTCCGTTTCTCTCGCCGGGCAGCTCACGACCGACTTGAGGATTTCGAGCAGGTGTTGCTCGATCAGATTTTCGGCCCGATTTCAGACCGAACTGATTCAGAGGAGATTAGCTTTACGCTCGCCCAGGAGCTGTTTAGTAAGCGGATTAGCCAGGCTTTTATGCTTGCGTATAAAAAGATCAACGATCTTGGCTATTTCTACACCAACCCGCTTCGCCTTCACCGAAGATACCAGGCAGTCGGGGTTGGGCTGTTCTTCATCGGCCTAGTTGGGTTCTTTCTCTCTCTCTTCATCTTCACTGACGCACCGTTCTTTCTGCTCTTCTGGATTGGTATGCTTATCTCCGCGATTCTGATCTTCATTTTTTCTCGAGGCTTACCGAGCCGGACAGTCTACGGCGACCGTGAGTTGGCCAGGTGGCTGGTTTTCGGACGGTATCTGGCCTCCTCTGGGCCGGTTTCGTTCGCTACTCACAGCCAGGACAAATTTTTAGCGTATTTGCCGTACGCCATCGTGATGGAAACTGAAGTTGAGTGGACCAAGCGCTTTTACGACCTGCCGTTTGCTCAACCGAATTGGTATCTGGCGGCGGGGATCACGACGATTGACGAGTTTGCCAATAAGGTCTTTCCGCTCTTTGGGTACGTCTCCCATACTCTAGCCATCACCGCCGGTCCGTCATCACGGTAGCAAAGAGCCGCCTGAGTAGAGCTTTCAGTATTTCCTGTCAGCTAACGTGGCATCAACCGATCAACGTACCGGACCGACCGAAGCGGCCAAACAACGTAGCTTGCGCGGCCTTGTATATCGGCGCGGGTGACCGGTCCCCACAAGCGTGAATCTGAGGAACCTGGCCGATTATCGCCAGATAGAAAGTATTCGTCTGCCTTGAGGAGTACCGTCTCCAATTCCTGGTACGGCGGCGTGCCGGGGGTGATGTCGTATATTTCTGTCAGAGGTTGGTTGTTGATGCTAAATCGACCGTTCACAAGCGTCACCGTTTCGCCCGGGAGGCCGATGACGCGTTTAATGAGGCGGGTTCGCTTCGGGTCGCCGGGAAACGTAGCGGCCACAACGTCGCCGCGCTTTACTGGCCTATCGCCCAGATAGCTGAGGCGTTCGATGACGACGATCTCACCGGTTTTAAAGTTGGGTTGCATGCTCACACCTTCGATAAGGAGCGGCACGCCGACGAGCGTAAAGATAGCGGCGATTAGAACAACCGCCAGAAGGAGATATTTGGTTATTTCGAAAAAAGTTGTTGAGGCGCCCAAAAAGCCCGTCGATCGCATAGATCTACTCTACGGTATTCCGACGGAGGCGGCCACGTTACTTTTTGGTCGTTTTCTTGGAGGCGGGCTTTGGTGTGGCGGTCTTTTTTGGAGTAGCTGTCTTGGCCGACTTCTTGGGAGTAGCCTTGGTTGACTTGTCAGCGGCGGGGGTCGAACCAACCTGCTTGGCGAGCTGGGACTTCATCCGAGCAGCTTTATTTGGCTCGATGATGCCCCACTTAGCAGCCTTATCGATCATCGAAAAAGCCTTGCTAATCGTGCTGGTTGAAACACCCTTCAAGCTGGACTTGAGGGCAGTTTTGCGGCGACGGTTGATTTCGGTCTTCTTCTCGGCGACGCGGAGGGCTTTTTTGGCGGACTTAGAAATTGGCATTTCTAGCAAGAATTATACCGGTCGCTGCCTTACCTGTAAACCCTTTCACTATCGGTCTTTGGAGTCTTGCTTTTTCTCTGTTGGGCGCTATACTGCACAAGACATGGAAACAACGCCCAAGGCCCAAGCGGTAGAGCTAATTAAGCAGGCGAAAACAGTACTGATTTTGACGCACCGAGACCCGGACGGCGACGCTCTTGGCTCGGCGCTTGCGCTTCATTTAGCGCTTCTCAAGCTCGGTAAAACGGTTGATACCGTTTTTCAGGGTACGATCGGCGACGTTTTCTCGTACTTGCCAGGCTACGACCAGGCAAAAACCGAGCTGGTTGGCAGTAACGACCTTGTTTTAACCGTCGATACGCGCCAGACAGGTGAGGAGCTGCAGCTTGGTTATAAAAAACTTCCAGACGAGCACCGAATCAAGATTATTGTGACGCCACCGCGCGGGAGCCTAAAGCCAGAAGACGTAACGATCGAGTCGTCGCTTCCTAAGTACGACCTTATCGTCATGCTCGACTGTTCTAACCTTGACCGAATCGGTCCGCTCAAAGATCAGTTCGCTGACCTGTTTTACGAAGTACCGACAATTAGCATCGACCATCACGCCGACAACAATCACTTCGCCAAGGTTAACTGGGTCGATCTGACCGCTACGTCGACGTGTGAGATTCTGGTTTCGCTCGTTGAATCGCTCGGTCGCGACGAGCCGCTCCTTGATGCCGATATCGCCACCTGCTTACTAACCGGGCTGATTACTGATACCGGGAGCTTCCAACATCGGCCGACCCCTAAGTCGCTGACCGTCGCGGCGCAGTTGGTAGCGGCGGGCGCGCGTCAGCAGGAGATTATCGAGCGCATCTATCGTTCTATCACCCTGCCCCGAATGCGGCTATGGGGTCGCATGCTCGCCAAAGTTCAGCAGGATCAGAAGCACAAATTCATCTGGTCGACGATCACGGAAACCGATATGGCCGAGACCGGCGGCGGCGCTGGCGAGAGCTCTGGTTTGGCAAACGAGTTGGCCAAGTCCGTCGGCGACGCCGATTTTGCACTCTTGTTGACCGATCGTGACGGCGAAGTCCGTGGCAACCTGCGTTCGATTAACCCAACCTGTAACGTCTCCGAGATTGCCGGTTTGTTCGGCGGCGGCGGCCACGCGGCGGCGAGCGGTTTTCGAGTGAAGGGGACGATTCAAGAAAAAGAAGAAACGATCCTTAATACCATTCGCCACTGGCGCGTTCCCAACGGCGAAAAGCTGCCGGGTGAACAACGGACCAGTTCGACTGGTTGAACAACAGACCCGTCTTTGTTAAAATAAAACACACATGAGCGAGAAGAAAGAAAAAGCCGCTAAGAAGCCAGTTGCCAAGAAGGTCTCCAAAAAAGAGGCCGAAGTCGTCGAACCGGTGATCGCGGCCGAACCAGCTGTTGAGGTTGCGCCTAAAGCCGTTGCCAAGAAAGCAGCGCCGAAAGCCAATAACAAAACAGCCAAGGTTATTAAGAAGTATCAAGCTCACGATAACGACACCGGGTCGACGGATGTCCAGGTTGCGGTATTGACCGAGAAGATTAATGCTCTCACCAAGCACCTTCAGGGGCACAAAAAGGACCATGACAGTCGTATGGGCCTGCTGAAGATGATCGGCCAGCGTCGCAGCCTACTCAATTACCTTGAGAAAAAAAGCAACGAGCGTTACAAAAGCCTCATTGCTCAGCTGGGGTTGCGTAAGTAAGGGTAGTCTAACTAGTTAGGGAGAAAGTAATGAAAGAAGCGAAGATCAAGCGCGTCGCCATTCCTTTTGGTGATCGCGAAATTATTGCGGAGAGCGGTAAGTTAGCTCGCCGCGCCAGCGGCGCAGTGACGGTAACGGACGGGGAAACGGTTGTGCTGGTAACGGCGACAATCGCGAAAACGGCGAAAGAAGGAACGGACTTCTTTCCGTTAACAGTCGATTACGAAGAGCGGTTCTACGCTGCTGGTAAGATCTCGAGCTCGAAGTTTATGAAGCGCGAAAATAAGCCATCTGACGAATCTGTCTTACGTGGCCGCCTCATCGACCGCTCGATCCGACCGATGTTTCCGAAAAGTTTCCGTCGCGACGTTCAGATCATCGTTACGACCCTGTCGTACGACGGTGAGCACGATCCGTCGGCTCTAGCGGTTGTCGGTGCGTCGTGTGCGCTACTGCAGACCGATGCGCCGTTTGAAGGTCCGATCGCTGCCGTTCGAGTTGCCAAGATCAACGGCTCACTCGTTCTCAATCCAACCAACACGCAGCTCGAAGACAGTACACTCGACCTATTGGTCGCTGGCTCGGACACAAAGATCAACATGATCGAAGCTGCCAGCTTGGAGATGCCAGAAGAAGAGATGATCGAGGCGATGATGGTCGGTCTCGAGGGGCTCAAGGCCGCCAACGCTCCACAGGGCGAATTTGTCGGGGGGGCTAAAGAAGATTCTCAGTACACTGAGCCAGAATCGTACGGCTTGGTAAAAGAAAAATTCGGCAAAGATCTGGCCAAAGCTGTTACCGAGACCGATTACGACAAGCGAGAAGACCTAGTGTCAGCTATCACAACACAAGCGCTCGAGGAACTCGGCGAAAAGTTTGAAGCCCAAGAGATTAAAAGCGCCGTTGAAGCCGCGTACTTTAAAGCGATTAAGTCGTTGATTATCGATGACAAAAAACGTCCTGATGGCCGAGGAATGGATGAGGTTCGCGAGCTTTCGGCTGAGATCGATCTTCTGCCGCGCGTCCATGGTTCCGCGCTCTTCAGTCGCGGGGAGACCAGTTCGCTGACGATCACGACTCTGGCCGGCCCAAGCGACGAGCAGTGGGTTGAGGGCTTGGATTCGCTTTGGAAAAAGCGCTACATCCACCACTACAACTTTCCGCCGTACTCAACGGGTGAGGTTCGTCGCCTTGGCACCGGTCGCCGCGAGATCGGTCACGGGGCCTTAGCCGAAAAAGCGCTCGTTCCCGTTATCCCGGCTCGCGACGAGTTTCCGTACACGATTCGGGTTGTCAGTGAGATCATGGGCTCCAACGGCTCAACCTCGATGGCGGCGGTTGTCGGTTCGACGCTGTCGCTCATGGCGGCCGGCGTCCCGATCGAAAAGCCAGTCGCTGGTATCGCGATGGGTTTGGTGACAGGAAAGACCGACGACGAATTTCAGGTGCTAACTGACCTTCAGGGCCTAGAGGACTTTGCCGGGGAGATGGACTTCAAAATCGCTGGCACCCGCGACGGCATTACCGCGATTCAGCTTGACGTCAAGAACAAAGGCCTCACCGAAGCGATGATTCGCGATACGTTTGCCAAAGCCTATACAGCGCGGATGCAGATTATGGACGTGATCGAAAAGACGCTACCAGCACCGAAAAAAGAACTTTCCAAATTCGCGCCGCGCATTATCGTCACCACAATCGATCCGGAGAAGATCGGCGAGCTGATCGGCCCAGGCGGCAAAATGATTAACGGTATTATCGACGCCGAGGGCGGCCGCGAAGTCTTGAATATTGATATCGATGACGACGGCTCGGTCATGATTACCTCCGCTGACGCTGAGAAAGCCGAGCGCGTCAAAAAGATCGTCGAATCGATCGGTATTCCGCCGAAGGTCGGCGAAGAGTTTGAGGGGGAAGTCGTTTCGATCGTGAAAGATAAGATCCGCGGCAACGAGATCGGCGCGATCGTTACGCTTGGGCCAAACCGCGACGGTATGGTTCACGTCTCGAGTCTTGGCTTGAACGGCCAATTTGTTCAAAAAGTCTCTGATGTGGTCAAAATTGGTGACCGGATTAAGGTTCGGATCAAGGACGTCGATTCAGAGAGGGGTCGAATCTCGTTAGTGCGTATCGGGTAAGTTTATCCTGTGGCTTTCTGGCGAGCGGCGGGCTATCTGGGTACGGGCTTGATAGCGTCCGAACGCATCTCACTCGTTCGAATTGGTTGATCGACGTTCCCGCTCACCGCTCGAGCTGAGGAGCGCTACCGATTCGTATCGGTTTGGGATATCGCGCTTGCTGCGACGGATGCTAGAGTGGAAGGACGATTCCGTTCGTTTGGGGTCGTGCCCTTTGTCAATCTGGAGCACAATCATGAGACGAGTCCTTCTCTCCACCCTCGTTCTGGGGCCGCTGATCTCTTGGGGGCAGGCCTACGTTGTTACCGGTCTTGAAGTCGGCGGCTGGTCGAGCGCCGCGACGGCGGTCAATAACGTCGGTCAAGTCGTCGGCTATCGTCAAGCGACTGTTGGCAGTCGACCACAAGCTTTCGTTTGGGAGAACGGTCGGACGACTTGGCTGACTGTCCCAGGTAGCGTCGGGACGCTCGCTCGAGACATTAATGACGCCGCTCGCGTCGTCGGCGCCGCCCAATACACCTTTCCCGATCGGAGCGCCGCCGTTGCCTGGGAAGGCGGCGTTGCCTTTCACCTGCCGGAACCAAACTGGCCGCTTCCCCGAGGCAGCGAAGCCGTCACCGTCAATCGCGACGGTCAGGCCGCCGGCAATAGCTGGCATACCGTTCAGCATCCGCACGGCGGTTGGCGAACCGTCAGTCGGGCGATCGCCTGGCCTCGAGAGGGCGGATTCCGCTTAGCGGACTTCTACGACTTCCTCTCCAGTACCGTCGGTGGGAGTAACGATCACGGCGATATCGTTGGACAGAACGAAAACCGAGCAACCAACGAACTGGAAGCCTTCGTTTGGCGCGGCCAAACGATCACCGGTTTCGGGTTCGGTAGTCGCGAGCACCACGCGACGGGTATTACCGAAGCCGGCCGAGTCGTTGGGTGGTATCTCTGGGATTACGATCGAGCTTTCTGGTGGCAGGACGGGAGCGGCGGCGACCTCGGTCTACTGCCCGGCGGGGTGGGATCTCGGGCCCACGCGATCAACGAGGGTGGGCTGATCGTCGGTGAGACGATCTACTGGGGTGGCCTCACTACCCCTTGTCTCTGGCGATCTGGCCAGGTCGTCGCGCTCGAGAGCTTGATTGATCCGCGCGCGGGCTGGCGGCTCCTGGCGGCCAGCGACGTTAACGACCGCGGACAGATCGTCGGCACCGGCGTGTATGAGGGGTTCGTTCGTCCGTACCTGATGACACCGGTTCCCGAACCGAGCGGGCTCATCGGACTGGCGGTCCTCATCGCTGTCGCCAGGCGCCGCCGTCCGTAAAGCGATCGTTCTTTTGAAACGAGGCTACCCGCCTCGTTTTCTTTTTGGTATACCAGCAACATACTCACCGTATGACGTGCTTTCTGGCGGTGTGCTCGCAATAACGAAGAATGACTAAAGAAGAAGCGTTGGCCGAAGTTGCTAAACGGATCGCTGCCTGCGAGCGGTGCAAATACGTACCTAATCAGAATCCGGTGCCCGGCGAGGGCAACCCGGACGCCGAGATTATGTTTATCGGTGAAGCGCCTGGTGCCAAAGAGAACGAAACTGGCCGGCCGTTTGTCGGCGCCGCCGGCAAGTTCTTAGAAGAGATGCTCAATTCGATCGGGTTGGAGCGCGAAGACGTCTTTATCGCCAATATTATTAAATACCAACCGCCGGGGAACCGCGATCCCGAACCAGATGAGATCGCCTTGCAGCTACCGTTTCTCAAAAAGCAGATTGCGATTATTCAGCCCAAGCTTATCTGCTTTTTAGGCCGGCATTCGATGGGCGCGTTCTTGGGGGACATAGGTAAAACGATCAGTCAAATTCACGGCCAACTGATTGAAAAAGACGGCCAACAATACCTGCCGCTCTACCACCCTGCTGCCGCTTTATACAATGGCGGTATGCGCCAGACGCTTCTCGACGACTTTTCAAAAATCCCGGAGTATATGGACGAGATAGCGCCGAGCGATTGACTTTCAGCGCGGTTCCGTGCATAATAGCTTGTACATAAGCGGACTACTTCTGTACTCCCCACGAAGTTGTCACCATTTAGAAAGATTCATAGAAAGGAATGTACTTTGACCGAAACTAACAGCGACGCTACTGATGCGCCAACTAATAACCGCGATCTGGTAGATATCAGCGACGCTGGTTCAGTCCTGCAGCCCAACTTTCAAAAGAGAGGCCCACGACCAAACAGCGACCAAAACCGGGGGCGTAACCGCCGCCACAATAATCGACCACGACCAGTGCACCGCGACCGCAGTCATAACGGTCTAGCGCTCTCGCGCCCCACTGTCGACGCTCCAACTACCCCGGCTAATCCGGATGGCCAAACCAAGGAGAATACTGGCCGACCGATAGACAACCGGCCTCGTCACCATAACGGCGGCGGCGTTACTCGTTCGGCACGCAACCGTAATATGAAGCGAGCAGCTAAGGCCAAACCGATGGTCAAGCCATTCGAAGGTAAAATTATCAGCCAAGGCCATGGTGAGAAGCTACGAATCATTCCGCTCGGCGGAAGCGGTGAAACCGGCGACAAGAACATGCTCGTCTTCGAGTACGACCGTGATATCATCGTCGTCGACGCTGGTGTTAAGTTTCCCACCCCCGACATGCCGGGTATCGATTACGTTGTCTGCGACACCACCTATCTCGAAGAAAACCGCGACCGAATCCGCGCTTTTGTCATCACTCACGGCCACGAAGACCACATCGGCGGCATGCCGTACATCTGGCCAAAATTCCCAGTCCCGATCTATACCGCCCCGCTGACCGCCGGCTTTATTAAGGCAAAGTTTGAAGAGCACGGTATCACCAACGCCGAATTTCGCATCATCTTGCCGGGGCAAAAGATTCAGATCGGCGCCTTCCTGCTCGAACCTGTCCAGATGACGCACTCGATCCCAGATATTCTTGGCCTGGCGTTTACGACGCCGGCTGGCTTGGTTTACCACGCCACCGACTGGAAAGTCGACTTTACCCCCGCCTTCGGCAAACCAACTGATTTCGACAAGCTGGCTGAGCTGTCCAAGCGCGGTGTGCTCTGTATGTTAACTGACTCAACGGGCGTCCTGGTTCCGGGCCACACACTCAGCGAAACGGTTGTCAGTAAGTCGCTTGAAGACGTCCTCAAAGATATCCGAGGGCGTGTCATTGTTTCGAGTTTTGCTTCCCGAATCGATCGGATTCAACACATCATCAATGCCTGTGCCAAAACCGGCCGCAAGCTGTTTTTGGCCGGTCGCTCGATGGAGCGCAACACCAATATCGCCATGGATCTAGGGTATCTCAACGTGCCAAAAGGCCTGATTAGTGATATTCGAACGATCAACAGCTTGCCGGACGATAAAATCGTTGTCATGTGTACTGGCTCCCAGGGTGAGGAAGGCTCGGCTCTGACCCGAATGGCTGCCGGCGAACACCGCCACGTCCGGATCAAAAAAGGCGATACCGTCGTTCTGTCGAGCTCAACCGTTCCGGGCAACGAGCGGGCCGTCGAACTCTCGATCAACAACTTGTACCGAGCGGGCGCTGAAGTCATTACCAAGTCGGAGCTCGACATTCACTCATCTGGTCACGGTTCCAGGGAAGAGATTAAGCACATCTTAAACATCGTGAAGCCAAGATACGTTGTTCCGATTCACGGTGATTACCGCCGATTTGTTGAGATGCGCAAGCTCTGCGTCGAGCTTGGCACTAAAGAAGAGGACGTCCTCATCATCGAAAACGGCCAAGTCTTAGAGTTTGACCTCAAGGGCAACGGCAAAATTGCTGACGAAAAAGTTCATGTCGGCTCGGTATTAATTGACGGTCTCGGTGTCGGTGACGTCGGCGAGATCGTCTTGCGCGACCGTCAAACGATGGCCGCTGACGGCGTCTTCTTGGTTATCCTGACGCTCGACGGCAAAAAGGGCCAGATGCTGACCAGTCCCGATATCATCTCCCGCGGTTTTGTCTATATGAAAGAATCGGAGGATCTTATCTCGCAAGCTCGTGCCGAGATTAAGCGCGTTCACACCCGCCTGACCAGTCGCGGCAAGCCAAGCTGGGAATCCTTAAAGAAGGAACTGCGCGAATCGGTCGGGGACCTCTTGTTTGAAAAGACGCAGCGTCGGCCCATGGTTATTCCCGTGGTCATCCAGATCTAGTTAAATTGGAAGCGTCCGTATGAGATTTGCGGCTTTTCTCCGGCGTTAGCTGGTGGTAAGACGCAGCATCGGCCGATGGTAATACCTGTAGTCATACAAATTTAAGGCAAAGAAAATCCCCTCGCGCCGTGTCTGGCGGAGGGGATCCGATGAAGTTGTGAGCGGGGCTGCCCTTAGCCCCGAGCGAACGACCCCCCTAGTCGCTGACCCCGAGCGGCTTCGATACGCAGTTCTTGCTCGGCTTTCCGTTTTGCCCGACGTGCCTGACGGTTGCGCTTCTTTTCGCTGCGCTTGGCGGCAACCCTTTTCTGACTTGCGTGTTTGACTCCCATATCGATTTCCTTGTACGAACCGACCGGCGTGACACTCACCGGTTGAAATATTGTAGTAAAAACTACAATTAATGGTAAGTTTTGCCCCGAGGTGGTAAGCCTCGGGGCGTGTTTTGGGTTGGCGATGTGTCGCTAGTCGGCAGCACCGACAGCCACTTTCGCCGTGTAGGTGAAGTCGGCGTTGACAACGACGACGAAGCCGCCCTCAAACGGAACCGTCCCGTAGTGTTCGTTGACTTCAGTGACCCTGATCGGGCTAGCCCAATCGACGTTGTGCGGCAGATGGTTGAACTCGCCGAGTTCCGGCGTGTCGTTGCCCAACGCTTCAACGGCTGCCCGGCCGACCAACTGCGGCACAAACGTCGCGACGTTGCCGTTACGGAGGTCTTCGAGCCAGTTCTGCGCCGTACTCTCGTCGGCAAGAACCGGGCTGGAGATGACACCGCGCTCGTGGTAGTTTTGACCGGCAGTCGTAGTCGTCCCAGTCGCTGGCACCCTAATTGCGTATCTGATGCCTGCTGCGACGAAAATAATTCCCCACCCACCTTCTTCGCCTCGCTCTTCGACGGGGCCAAGCCAGGCTAGGTCATCCACCACACCGAACGTTGTGACGCCGTTGTTGAGATCGACCTCCGACTCGTCAGAGTAGTAATCCTCTGACGAGTTGCTATCGGTCACTCGCACAAGACCGATGCTAACGAAATCTGGGAAGAAGCGCCGTTCATGCTCACCGATGTGCCCGAACCACTCTCGAGCTTCTTCGGGACTGCTAAACCCAGAGACTGCGACCAGGACAGTGTCGGTAGCCCCCTGATCAAGCTCGCGCAGCGGCGGGGCTGCCAGGATGTCGGCCTGAATGATCGCTCGCCAGCCGTCGCTTGTTTCTTCGACACCGAGCAGCTGGTGGTAGGCGTCGACTGCGACGCCGGCTTCCGTGTCAAGGTGGTCGGCCGTCAGGTCATTGACCCCTTCGGGGATCGTCTCGTCGCCCAGGGCGTCGCGGCCGACAGCGGTGATCGGGATGGGGTTGGGTTCGGAACCGCTTTCGACGCCAGCGGCCCAGGTCATTGCCTCGTCTTTCGAGGGAAGGGTCGGGCCAGCGATGACGACGCTGGCGAGGGCCAAGCTGAGCGTTCTTCTCATGTTCTTAAAGGGCGGTTCGCCTAGTCTCCAATCCCGAAGCGGCTCAAAGCCTAGCTTCAAAATCAGGATAGCAATTGTACGGTTTTCGCGTGCGGGCTTCAAGAGGCGGAGCCGCTTTTCCAGATTCCAGGTTGTTGATAGAGTAGACCCATGGGACTTTTTGGGAGGCGGAGGCGATACTCCAGCCGGCGGCGCAAGCGCATGCCGACCATTTGGGACAATTTGGTTTGGGCAGTTGACCCCGACACAGCGCGCGAAATTGTCGCGATTATTTTGTTGGTCCTCGGCCTTCTCTTTGCTCTCGGGCTATTCCGCCTAGCAGGTGGATTTGGTGAGGCGTTCTTTAAAGCCGCCTCAGCCCTTTTTGGCGTGCTGGCGTATGTTGTTCCGTTTATCTTTGTCTATCTTGGCGTGCGGCTTCTCTTCTTGAAAAGCGACGTTTTGCGGGCGGCCGGCGTCGTGGGGATCATCGCGTTATTCCTGCTGGTTCCGGCGATGTTTGGCGCTTCCGGTGGTTCGATCGGGGTTGGCGTTGGCGGGGTATTTAGTTCGGTCTTTGGGGCGGTCGGTGGCTATATCGTCTTGCTCGGCGCAACCGCCGTCTCCGTCTTGTTAGCCTTTAGCGTCTCGCTCAAGTCGCTCACAGAGCGTTTCAGTCTGCCGATTAACCGAGGTGACGGCAAGGGCGTCAAGATCAACGAGAACTCACGAGTGCCGGTCAAAACGATGTCGCCCGACCGTTTAAAGACACCCGCGCCGCTCATGCCAAGCGGCGGCAGTTGGGATTATCCTTCGCTCGACTTACTTGATTACTCAAGCTCGACCAAGGCCGAAGCCGGCGATATCGGTAAGAACGTCGAGATGATCAAGAAAACCTTGAAGGACTTTGGCGTTGACGTCTCGATGAACGAGGTTAATGTTGGCCCAGCATTGACGCAGTACACCCTCAAGCCAGCTGAAGGCGTCAAACTCAATACTATTACGGCGCGAGCCAACGACGTGGCGCTGGCAATTGCCGCTCACCCGATCCGTATCGAAGCCCCAATCCCCGGTAAGTCGCTGGTTGGTATTGAGGTGCCTAATAAAGTAGCTGCGACGGTTTCGCTTCGAGAAGTGTTGGAGGCGCCGGAGTATAAAGACGCTCACTCTAACCTGGCGCTCGGCTTGGGTCGCGACGTTGCCGGTAACGTAGCGATCGCTGATATCAAAAAAATGCCGCATCTGTTGATTGCAGGCGCGACTGGCTCGGGTAAGTCCGTTTGTATGAATGCGCTCCTGGTCAACCTACTCTATAAAAACTCCCCCGAGGATTTGCGTTTACTCCTGATCGACCCGAAGCGCGTTGAGTTCACCGAATATAACGGCATTCCGCATTTGTTGACCAACGTCATTACTGAAACCGACAAGATCATCTCGGCGTTGCGCTGGACGGTGGCCGAGATGGAGCGCCGCTACCAACTGCTCTCAACCTATAACCGGCGCAATATCGATGCGTACAACGAGTCGGTCCCTGAGGGTGAGCAGAAGCTGCCGTACATGGTAGTCGTTGTCGACGAGCTGGCTGATCTGATGACGCAAGCCGCTAACGAGGTAGAAACTTCGATTGTCCGGATCGCTCAAATGGCCCGGGCTGTTGGTATGCATCTGATTGTTGCGACCCAGCGACCGTCGGTTGATGTTATTACTGGCTTGATTAAGGCCAACATTCCGGCTCGCATTGCTTTCGCCGTCGCTTCGCAGCCAGACTCACGGACGATTCTTGATGCTGGCGGCGCCGACAAACTGCTCGGTCGCGGCGACATGCTGTACTTGGCGAGCGATCAGCCACAACCAAAACGCATTCAGGGCGTTATGCTCAAAGATAAAGAGATTAAGACGGTCACAGAGTTTTTAAAGAGTCAGGCGCCGGCGCAATACGACGAAACAATAACCACCTACCGGTCGCAAATGAAGCCTGGTTTGGCGGGGTCGCATGACGAGGGCGAAGACGACCTACTCGGCGATGCTCGAGAATTAGTCGTTCAAGCGGGCAAGGCCTCGGCCTCGCTTCTCCAGCGGCGTCTGAAGGTTGGCTACGCCCGCGCTGCTCGTTTGCTCGACTTACTCGAGGCGGAAGGGTCTATCGGTCCAGCTGATGGCGCAAAGCCGCGCGACGTCTTAATCAGCGGCGAAGAAAACTACGACGAGAGTTAGGGCAAAAGCGGAAACTCAGGATACGGGACAGTTAACGAGTAGTTGTTCGTTGCCGGGATTACTACCGGGGGATCGGCTTTAAGACCGTTGAGAATTGAAGACATGCCAAAAGCGACTCCGGTAACAAGAAGGAGGACGAATAGTGCCGTAAACCAGATTCCGCCGCTTGGCATCGAGACCATCATACACGAAGCGCCGCTCACTCTTGGCCGCCCGAGGTTTGACGACGCGTCGATGCTTGGCTAGTCTGAAAAGACATGACGGGTTTTGTGACGAAAAAAATTGCTCCAAGCCGAACCCGTACGCTTGGATCTATCCTGCGTGCGGCGCGCACAAAATCAAATTATTCGCTCGAAGACGCTGAGGCGAAGACAAGAATTCGTATCAAGCATCTCGAGGCGTTAGAAAGCGGCGACTATCAGTCGTTACCCGCCGACGCGTACAACATCGGTTTTGTTAGATGTTACGCAGAGTTTCTCAAGCTCAATCCCGAAAAAATCATCCGGATGTATCGAGAAGAGCGAAGCCAGCAGCGTTTTACTCCGTCGTCACGCGAAGTTAATCTCGCTCCAGTGCGAACCAGCGACTGGAGCTTTCTTATTACGCCAAAAGTCATCGGTATTGCGAGCGCACTGCTGTTATTTGGCGGGGTTGTGGCGTATATCGCTGCCCAGCTCAACCAGTTTACTCAGCCGCCAACGATTGTTCTTACGAGTCACACCGAAGAGTTTACCAGCGAAGCTGATACCGTCCAGATCCAAGGCGCCACCACCGAAGGCTCGATCGTTACTATGAACAACGAACCGATCGTCGTAACCCCCGCCGGTCAGTTTTCGCAACAGGTTCAGCTCTCCCCCGGGATTAACGAAGTGGTTATCGCCGCCAAATCGAGAGCGGGCAAGCAAAGTCAGAAGAGCGTCAAGATCCTGTTCAATCCTAACCTTGCACAAGCGGCAGGCGGCCTGTAAAACAGGTTTATGGCCAAAGAGAAAGAATCGAAGTCTCCGCAGTCCAGTTCGGAGGGCGGTCGCGAAACAGCGCTTCGAGCTGCTATTAGTCAGATAGAGAAGCAGTTTGGTGCCGGTTCGATTATGGTGATGGGTCAACAGACTCATCTCAACGTCGAAGCGTTACCAACGGGGTCGTTGGCTTTGGACGTTGCGTTGGGGGTCGGCGGTCTGCCTCGTGGTCGGATCGTCGAAATCTTTGGCCCGGAATCAAGCGGTAAGACCTCTCTGGCGCTCTCAGCGATCGCCGCTACTCAAAAGAGCGGCGGGCTCGGCGCGCTTGTTGATGCGGAACACGCTTTTGACCCGTCGTACGCAACCAAGCTCGGCGTTGATCTTGACGCGCTCCTTATCAGTCAGCCGGATACCGGTGAACAGGCGCTCGAGATCGTTGAAACTTTGGTTCGCTCGAACGCTGTTGACGTAATCGTTGTTGACTCGGTTGCGGCGCTGGTTCCTCGCGCCGAGATCGAAGGCGAGATGGGCGATGCGATGATGGGTGTTCAGGCTAGACTCATGAGCCAGGCGCTTCGTAAACTGACTGGCGCGGTCGCCAAGTCAAAAACCGTTCTTATTTTCATTAACCAAATCCGGATGAAGATTGGCGTGATGTTTGGTAACCCCGAGACAACACCGGGTGGTAACGCGTTGAAGTTCTACTGTTCTGTCCGAATGGATATTCGTCGGGCCGAGCAAATTAAGGACGGTGACAACGCGATCGGTAATCGAGTTCGGGTTAAAATCGTTAAGAATAAGGTTGCGCCACCGTTTCGGACGGCCGAGTTTGACTTAATGTTTGCTTCGGGTATATCTAGAGAAGGCGACCTGCTCGAGCTCGGAACCAAAGCAGGAATCATCGAGAAATCTGGCGCCTGGTTTCAGTTAGGAGAGCAAAAGCTTGGGCAGGGACGGGAGGCTGCCAAAGCTTTTCTCAAGGGTGACAAGGCGCTCGCGGTCAAGTTGGAAAAAGAGATCCGCGAGCTGGCCGAACAAGGCAAGTTAGGAGTAGCGCCGGTTGAAGAACCGGCCTAGTCCGCGCCCATCTGATGGGCAAACGGCCTATTCTGGCTTACGCGCTCTACTTGCTTGGTCGTCGCGGTCGCACCGAACGTGAGTTACGTGACAAGCTAGCCGAGAAGAAGTACTCAGACGACGACATCGCTCTGACAATTGAACGACTGAGAGAGATGAAGCTGATCGACGACGCGGTTTTTGCGAGCAATTACGCACGTGACAAGATTGCTATCTATCGGCGCGGTCGGTTTCGGATCGGTTTGGATCTACTTCGAAAAGGGGTGGCCAGGGATCAGATTGATCAGGCGCTTGGCGAGGTTGAAGAAGCAGATGAGCTCTCGGCGGCCCAGAGTCTGGCTGAAAGTCGATTAAAAAACTGGCAGGCGCTCGACCCGTTGAAACGGCGCGCTCGCCTGACGAGTTTACTTCAGCGTCGTGGCTTTTCGGCAAGAGTTGTGCGAGCGGTGCTCGAAGCCGACAAAGCTTCCTAATTTCCGACCGATTGTTACACTGAAAAGAATGGAGGGAAACGAATGGCCAAACAGGTAGTCTGGTTTTCAGAAGTCGGTAAGGGCGACATCCCGTTAGTTGGCGGTAAGGGTGCTAACCTGGGCGAGATGACAAAAGCCGGTTTGCCGGTGCCGCAAGGTTTCATCGTCACTTCAGAGGCTTATTTCCGTTTTGTTCGCGAGAAGAAGATCGACGCCTATATTCTGAAGTGGACGAAGGGGCTGGATCCTGAGGATTCAAAAAAGCTTAATAAGATTGCCCACGAGTTGCAGAAGGCGATGAAAAGTTTTTCGCTACCCGCCGAATTAGTGCGTGATATCGAAAAAGCCTACGACCAGATGAAGCACGGCCCAGTCGCGGTTCGCTCGTCAGCGACTGCGGAAGACCTTCCCGACGCCTCGTTCGCTGGTCAGCAAGCGACGTTCCTCAACGTCGAGGGCAAGACCCAGCTGATTAAGGCAATTCGCGAGTGTTGGGCGTCGTTGTTTGAAGCGCGGGCAATCTATTACCGAACGGTCAATAATTTTGATCACATGAAGGTGGGTATCGCCGTGCCGGTCCAGAAAATGGTTCAGAGCGAAGTCTCCGGCATTATGTTTACCGTCGACCCCGTTGGCGAAGACACCGGCAAGATTACGATCGATGCCGGCCTTGGTTTGGGCGAGGCGGTTGTTTCCGGTTCGATTACTCCTGACCACTACGTTGTCGATAAAGCCACGATGAAGATCGTCTCCAAAGAAATCGGCCCACAAGCGTGGCAGATCGTTCGCGACAAGGAAGGTAAGAATAAGCACGTCAACCTGACCAAAGAACAAAAAGAAGGTCAGAAGCTGACTGATGATCAAATCATTGCGCTCGCTACGGTAGGGAAACAGGTCGAAGATCACTACGGCAAGCCACAAGACACAGAATGGGCGTTTGAGGGCGGTAGTTTCTATATGGTTCAGGCCCGCCCAGTAACGACGCTCGGTGAGCAGAAGAATGAAAAGAAGGGCGCCGAATCGGCGCCGGCCGCCGGTAACGCTCCGGCTGGCGATACTGTTGACCTCAGCAAGGCCGAAGAGCTGCTTCATGGAGCGGCCGCTTCCGTCGGTTTACAGTTCGGTCCCGTCAAGGTCATTCATAAACCGAGCGAGATCGACAAAGTATTGCAGGGCGACGTGCTGGTAACGGAGATGACGAGTCCCGATTTTGTCCCGGCGATGCGTCGGGCGGCGGCGATCGTGACTGACACCGGCGGTCGAACTAGTCACGCCGCGATCGTTTCCCGTGAACTTGGCATCCCGTGTGTTGTTGGCACCGGTACCGCCACAGCGACGCTCAAAACCGGTCAGATAGTGACTGTCGATGGCGCCGGCGGGAAGGTCTATAAGGGAAAAGTCGCCTCGGCGCAGGTACCAGCCGCTGAAATGAAACAAGCGCGGGTTGCTGGATCAACCGCTCAGACGACAGTACCGATCACCGCCACTAAAGTTTATTTGAACCTGGCTGAACCAGAAAAAGCTCAAGAGTACGCTGAGTTACCCGTCGATGGCGTTGGCCTCCTTCGAGCGGAGTTCATTATTGCTGGTATCGGCGAGCACCCGAAAGCGATGATGGCGCGCGGTGCCAGTAAAGAGTATGTTCAGAAACTCGCGCAAGGGATCGGCACGATCGCCCAGGCGTTCAACCCGCGACCGGTCGTGTACCGCTTCACCGATTTTAAAACGAATGAATATAAATCTTTGAAGGGCGGCGAAAAGTTTGAGGAACCAGAGAGTAACCCGATGATCGGGTATCGGGGCGCCTCGCGCTACATCGCCGATCCCGAGGAGTTTGCGCTCGAAATCGAGGCGATTAAACAAGTCCGCGACGGTATGGATCTCAAGAATCTTCATGTCATGATTCCGTTTGTGCGGACCGTTGACGAATTCCGTAAGGTTCGCGACCTGATGCACGCTAATAATTTGCGTCAGGATAAAGACTTTAAGCTGTGGATTATGGTTGAAGTACCGTCAACAGTGCTGGAGCTCGAGGAATATATCAAAGAAGGGATCGACGGCGTTTCGATCGGTTCCAACGACCTGACGCAGCTGACGCTCGGCATCGATCGTGACTCGGCTAAGTTAGCTGCCGAATTTGATGAGCGCTACCCAGCTGTTTTGAACTCGATCCTTCACGTTGTCCGGACCTGTCGCAAGCATCACGTTACGGTCTCGATCTGCGGCCAGGCACCAAGCGTCTACCCGGAAATTACCGAAGCGATGGTTAAAGCCGGGACGACGAGCGTCTCGGTTGCGCCTGACGTCGCCATCTCAACCCGTAAACTCATCGCTTCCGTTGAAAAAAAGATTTTGCTCAGCCAAGCGCTTGATTAAAAGAACTGAGAAGGCCCCGCTCGGTGCGGGGCCTCGGGGTCGTGGTTCACGCTTGCCCTTTCTATTTCTCCTGCTTTTGCCGCCAGTATTCTTCGCGACAGCCGCGACAACGGTTGAGGTGGTTGGCCTCACGATCCCGACTGAAAGCCTCGGGTTCCAGATCGACAAGCCGTTCGATGTCGACTTGGCCGCACGGAAGAGCTGACGAAACTGGCGACTGCGGCCTGGCCGTCGCCGCCTGTTCTAGGGTGGGCGCGCCCGGCCGTCGAGCGGCGACGGGTTGAGGCTGTGATCTGCCTGACAGTTTGATCTTCTCTAGGGCTTCAAGGAGCGGGTCGGTTGGTATTGGTTCCGGCATAGAAACCTCCAGCCGGATTATACGATAGTTGCCGGTTATTGTCACCCCCAATCGTCGGTGATACCATAAGCAACCGGAGACTTGCACATGCTCGACAACCCAATTGCCCTCTACGCTCTGATGGCGGCGCTACTCCTGACGGGCGCCTACATCATCTACCACATCCTTCGACCGAAGTCGCCCCCGCCCAAAACGGCCCAGAGAGACCAACGAGCCGATCTGGACAGAGTTGTTGATGATACGCTGCGCGCCGCTGGCATCGAGTCGACGGGCGCTGCGTTAGAGCTGGGCGGCTCTCGGCCGTCGAATGAAGCGGTGACTGATGAGGTGGAGGAGACGGCGCGTCGGACGCTCGAAGAGATGCGGCGCCGTCGGCCGTAAGTTATGCGCGACCGGTGATTGTTTCTCGGGCTTGTCCAGTGGTTGGGCGGTACATACCCCTACTCCCGTTGAGCATTGTGCTTGACGGGATTCTGCTATAGTAGCCGTATGCATGAGGCAACCCTTCGGGTGAACTACAAGCTCATCAGCGGTCTTCTTTTCGGAGTCGTGCTTGTTATGCTCGCCCTGTGGCAGCCGTGGCGAACAGATGCCGACCGGACAATCTCCATCGTTGGTGAGGCGTCAGTCAAAGCGGCGCCGGACGAGTTTGTCTTCTACCCAACGTATCAGCGGGAGGCCGCCACCAATAGCGAAGCGATCTCGGCGGTATCCAAGGTCGGTAACGACGTCGTTGCCAAGCTCAAGGAGCTTGGCGTTGCTGAGAGCGCGATTAAAACGTCGGCCAACAGCTCTCCAGAATATTCCAACGAAATCGCGCCAGCGCCAGATCTTGGTGGTTCGACGACCGACGGCTACCGGGCGATCTTTTCGCTAACGATTACGCTCAACGACAAGACGCTCGCCCAAAAAGTTCTTGATTACCTAGCGACAACCGAGCCGCTCTACGGGTTGTCGCCGCAAAGCACTTTCAGCGCTCGGACACGCGATCGCTTAGAGGCGGAAGCGCGCGCCGAGGCACTCCGTAACGCTCGTGACAAATCCCAGCAGACAGCCGACCAGCTTGGGGTGTCGGTCGGTCGTGTTATTTCGGTTTCCGAGCCATCATGGGGCGGCGTTATCCCGATGTCCGCCACCGATAGCCGCAATATGGCGCTTGAGAGCCCCAGCCCAACAACCGCCCCCGTCCTTCTGACTGGGCAAGAAACCGTGACTTACTCAGTGACGGTTGTGTTTCGCTTGCGATAAGTATCCCAAGCGTTGAGACCGAGCGACGTTGTTTGCTCGAGTCAAAGTAAGCCCATTCTCTGGAACGAGGCCTTTACCGTTTGCCATCCCACTCCGCGAGGAATCGCTCAACGTATTCTTCCATATACCGATGCCGCTCTTCGGCGATCTTTTTAGCTGACTCGGTATTGATTTGATCCTTAAGGTGAAGCAGTTTGTCAAAGAAGTGAGCCAGTCCCGACCGCTCGTTCTTGAGGTACTGCTCATTGGTCAAAGTGACGTTGAGCGGAATGCTTGGGTCGTAAATCGGACGGCCTTTGTGGCCGCCGTACGCAAACACTCGGGCGATCGCGATCGCCCCAATAGCATCGAGCCGGTCAGCGTCCTGGACCACTTTGCCCTCAAGCGTCGATTGAGTAGAACGCTTCTCGAGTCCCTTGAATGAAACGTTCTCGATAATCTCGCAAATGTTGCCGATCTGATCCTCGGTAGCGCCATGATTGCGAAGTAACTGCTTCATCTCCTCCGTATCTTTTGACTGATCGGCTGAGAACTTCCAGTCAGCCCAATCGTGAAGCAAGGCGGCAAGCTCGACGATAAAGAGATCGGCGCCCTCAGCCTCACCCAGTTGTCGCGCCATCTTCCAGACCCGTTCCATGTGGTACCAATCGTGTCCGCTCGTATCATTTGTGAACTTATCACGTACAATACCGGCAATTTCAGTAACTATTTGACTCTGTTTACGAGTCATTTCTTCTTAAAATCCAAGCAAGCGGAATTAATGCAGTAGCGTAAACCTGTTTTGTCCCGCGGCCCGTCGTCAAAGACGTGGCCGAGGTGGCCGCCGCAGGTGGCGCAGACGACCTCGGTGCGGGTCATGTCGTGCGAGGTGTCGGTTTTGAGCTCGACATTGCCCTTGCTTATCACGTCGTAAAAGCTCGGCCAGCCTGAGTGTGACTCAAACTTAGTGTCCGAGGCGAATAATTCGGTGCCGCACGCAACGCAGGCGTACATGCCTTCCTCGTGATGGTCGACGTACTGTCCGCTGAAGGGCGGTTCGGTGCCGCCTTCATATAGTATCCGGCGCTGTTCGTCGGTGAGATCAGGGTTATTGTGAGGTGTTGGCATCTATTGACTGTTCTATGGCTGGTTATTGGAGAATTCTCCCTAATTTGGGAGAGACCACAAAGCTGCTTGTTCAATACTGGCCAAACAGAAGAAGCCCGTCAATAACAGATCGTCTACGGCCGGTTCCGTATTTGGCGATGGGACGGGCTGTCTCTTGATTGACGCAGCGAAGTAAGTTAAACTTCCGACGGAGAACCATGTTCCTTTCGCTACTACTAGCAGCGGCCGTAACGGCCGGATCGTCTCTTTCGTCATCCCTAGCCGACCCCACAGTTCGTCCTCTGGCAGCGGCTCCTGTCATCTGCGTTGATCCCGGTCACGGGACCGTCGCAAACCCTGAGGGTGCTGTCGGTGAGGCGAGTCGAGCGCTTCGACTGGCCGAAGTGCTCGAGCCAATGCTCGTTGAGGCGGGGTTCCGGGTTGTCGTGACGCGGCGCGGTTCGCGCGACGATCTCGGGGCCAAAAACCAGGTTGAGGACAACCGTCGACGAGCCGAGATTGCCAACGGCGTTGGGGCAGCGCTGTTCCTGCGTTTGCAGTTCGACGCCCCGAACGGCGCAGCGGCGCTCTATGTTCCTCGCCGACATCCGGATCGAGAGCTGGCCGGCCGGAGCGAAGAGCTTGCTCGGGTCATTTGGCAGTCAATCGAACCAACGCTCGACTCGCAGATTCGACGCGGCGGTGTTCGTTCTGACGAACAGACGGCGGTTGGTGCCCGGCAGAACGGCTTGTTGACGGGTTCGCGGTACGCCACGGTACCAGTGGTCCTCCTGGAAGTGGTGCCGCTGAACGCGGCCGGCGTTGACTGGATTGACCGAGCAGGCAATGAGCGAGCCTACGCGAGCGCTGTTGTCCGAGCGCTCAAGACGACGTTGCTCGGCCAGTAGGGTTGAGCGATATGTTTCGCCCCCGACCAACGGTCGGGGGCATTTTGATTTAGTACGTCTGCCCGGTCCGACGTTGATAGTCGGCGACGAAGGCAGCGTTTCTAGCCTCAGTCCGGCTCAGCCAGGAATCGCGGTACGTCGGGTCTCGTTGGTACCAACTCTGGGAGTCGAAGTACGCTTGAATCCACGCTGTCTGGAACGTCCGACCGTGCCGGGCGTAGATCTCGTTCCGGATAAGCGTGAGCTCTCTCGGAGAGAAGTACCGCAGGTCCGCCTCAGTGAGTAGACGGAACGCCGACACCGGTAACAGTCCGACAGCTGCAACCGGACGACCGCTTGACGCCGATGACGCAGGCGGGCTGGTTGACGATCGGGGACGTTGGGCGGCGCTCGTCGGCCGAGCCACAGAGGCGTTGCGAGCGGCCTCGGCGACTTGAACGATGACCGCCGTTGCTCGACGAAGTCGACTTGGCTCGCCGTCGAAGCGCTCAAGCGGGCTACCCGGTTGGTCCTGGAAGCCTTCGAACTCAGCGATAAGGTGGTCGGTAGCGTCCTCAAGGTTGCGCTTGGAGAGCGCATCCTGTCGACCAAGCATCTCGCGAGATCGCTTGTGCCATTCCTCGACTGCTTTGGCGAGATCAAGTGAGTGCTTCTTCGGTCCGGTCAACGCTGGCGCTGACTCGACCGAGATCTCCCGGATCTCGTCCGCGATCTCCCCAACTTGCTCCTCGGTCAGGCTGACGATATCCGTCAAGACTCGGACTCTCTCAGTGCCAGTCGTTCGGATGATATCCGTGATGGCAATCTCGTGGGTTTCCACGGCATCTCGGATACTCTGACCGATCTTGTCGCTCGTTGGCGGCTCGGCGTTGTCTCGGTGGGGGAATCGCGGCGTCGCACCGGCGGCGTCATTGTCTCTGGAGGCGGCGGTTTGACATCCAGCCAGAAGAATCCAGAGCGCAGCCATGACAGCTACGAACAATTGACTTGTTTTCATGGTTCGTGTCCTTCGGTCACCGACATTCTATCGAAAGATTGAGTCAGCGTCTAGCCTCGTACAGAGACCGATCACTGAGCCTGCATCAAAGTGGGCGCACCACTAGCCATTTCCTTCCCTCGAGCGTTATTCTCTCGCCGATGGATCCTACGTTGTCCGGGCCGGAGTACTACTACTTCGAACGCTCGCGATGAGTGCGACCATAATCATGATCGTCGAGACGATAACAGCTCTGGTAATCGTGCTTTGCTCAGGGAAGTTAACGCTAATGCCGATTAGCGCCCAGGCGATCACAAGCGGGTAGGCGATCTCTCGTTTACGGATAGCCATCAGTGAACCGAGTAGCCCAGCAACGATAACCATAATCACCGCCCAGGTTCGCTCACTTAAGCCGAAAGCGCTCCAGCTGATCAAATCGAGATACGCGCTCACGTTGGCGATCGTTGCGACCGAGATCCAGCCCAAGTAAACACTAAAAGGGAGGTTACGAGCCCACGTTTGAGCGCGTGTCGTGGGGGTGGGGAGAAGCGTGTAGATTCGCAGTAAAGTAGCTAAAAGCACGAGCATAACCACCACACTGAGGCCGAATTGTTGGTAGTGCCAACAAAACAGCCAGATTGAGTTGGCAAAGGCGCTAACGACGTACCACGGCAGGATCCGAGTTGCGACTGGATCGTTTTTACCCTCCGTGGTGAAAAGGTAGGCGGAGAAGGCGATTAAGAGTAGATAGATGACCCCCCAAATACTAAACACATAACCGGCTGGTACAAAGAAAACGCTGAAGCTGTCAGAAATCTCAGCAGTGGTTAGCCCATTGAGCGGCAGCGCTGTGGCGAGTCCGTTGACGACAAGGGTGAGGATGGTGGTGAGTACCGCGATGATTCGCCAGGTCATGACTACCTTACTATACCTTTGACCGCTTGGTAGCGGAAGCAGTCGGTGACGTGGTCATTGACGAGGCCAGCGGCTTGCATGAAGGCGTAGCAGATCGCCCGGCCACAGAACTTGAAGCCGCGTTTTTTCATATCGGCTGCCATGGCGTCTGACTCGGGGCTGGTCGCCGGAATGTCAGAGTCGCTCGACCAATTGTTCTGAATCGTCTTGCCACCGACGAAGCTCCAAACATAGTTCGAGAAGCTGCCCAGCTCTGCTTGGATCGCCAGGAACTGTTGGGCGTTGGTGACGGTGCCGCGGACCTTAGCCTGGTTACGAATTATACCCGCGTCTTGGAGGAGTGCTTGGATCTTAGTCTCGTCATAACGGGCGATCTTGATTGGGTCAAAATCTTCAAACGCCGCACGGAACCCTTCCCGTTTCTTCAGTACAATAGCCCAACTTAAACCGGCTTGAAACGCATCAAGAACTAGGTACTCAAACAATCTGCGGTCGTCCCGGCAGGGTGTACCCCACTCCTCGTCGTGGTACTTGACCATTAGGTCGTTATTACCCGGCCAGCTACAGCGATTCATTTAACAATCTCCCAGCGTTCAACAGGTCCGTCGATGACGCGAAAGAGCGGGTGAACGTCGTTGGTGAGAGTGTCGACGCGAGCCGGGTCTCGAGCGGATAGTTTCTTACGAAGGTGCTCAAATTCGTACTCAACCTGACCGCTTGTCACTGCAATAGGCTCGACTCCATCGACAGCTTGCAGTTTACTACGGTCAAAGCGATAGCCTCGCCGCTGGGCCTCGTCAGCAACTACATGCAGGAAGTGATTAATCGCTGCTCCACTATCAGCGTGAGAGCGAAAGCGTTGTAGCTGCGGGTGGTTGGCGTAACCCTTCGTCCCGCCTCTGAGGACTTTCTTAGCGAGCAATCCTTCGCGCCAAAGGGCGAGCAAGCCCTGACGGTCCAGATTTTTCGGGTGGAGGCTCCAAAGACGCATCGCTTGGATTATGCGGGTAGTGACTCAATTTTGCTAGAATCTGCCTAATGAGCAGAAACGAAAACAAAACCGTCGAGAACGATGGAGATGTTAAGGCCTTTATCCTCGGCGTTCCCAACAAGCAGCGCCGTGAAGATGCCTTGAAGCTCTTGAAAATCTTTGAGGAGGAGACGGGCTACCCCGCCAAAATGTGGGGACCGGCTATTATCGGCTTCGGGACGTACCACTACAAGTACGCCTCCGGTCGGGAGGGCGATATGCCGCTGACTGGATTCTCGCCGCGAGTCCAGTCCATGACTGCTTACATCATGACCGGCTTTGAGGAGTATTCGATCGCGTCTGGCTACGACCCAACACCGCTCCTAAAGAAGCTCGGCAAGCACACGACCAGCAAGGTCTGTCTTTATTTCAACAAGCTCTCCGACATCGACGAGTCAGTCTTGCGCCGACTCATTAAAGACACTGTCGAACTAATGGAAGCGCGCAAAAAGCGCGAAGGCCAGTAATTACTTCTTGGGGACCACCTGCATCAGGCTGAAGACGTTGCCGTCTGGGTCTTTGCAGTAGCACCAACGCATAATCTGGTCGTCGCCGAAGTCCATGTCGGCGAGTGGTTTGGCGATCGTGCCGCCAGCATCGATTACGTCTTTGATTGAGGCTTCGATATCCTCAACCTCGATCGTGTTGATCGTCCCTTCTTTCTCAAACCGTTTCATGATGCCGCCGTTGATGGCGCCAACAGCGCGGTCCTCTTCCTTACCGACCATCCAGTAGTCGCTCCCCGGCCACTCGTTAATCTCCCAGCCGAGCGCTTTCTTATAAAACTCCGACAACTTACCCGGATTTTCCGAGCCAATCTCAAAATGCACCACACGATTTTTCATTCCTTCTCCTTCTCTTGTTAGTCTACCAATATCGCGGAAGAGGTGGGATTTGAACCCACGATTTCGACCAACGGGAGAAACGGGCACGCTGGACGAATCCTAGAAGTGCGGGGAGCAGTTGCCTTGTACTGCGGAAGAGGTGGGATTTGAACCCACGATTTCGACCAACGGGAGAAACGGGCACGCTGGACGAATCCTAGAAGTGCGGGGAGCAGTTGCCTTGTACTGCGGAAGAGGTGGGATTTGAACCCACGATACCCGTGAGGGTAAACCGCCTTTCCAAGGCGGCGCCATAGGCCACTAGGCGACTCTTCCATTTTGCCAACTGGCCTTCTTTCGCAAAGCTCAAGATAGGCCACTAGGCGACTCTTCCATTTTGCCAAGTGGCCCTCTTCCGCCAGCGGAGCTGGCTTCACATAGACCATCAAGGCGACTCTTCCAAAAAGTCCTTTGTATTCTACCTGCTTTTAAGGTTAAATTCACTCATCCAACCCATGAACGAAGTCGAAGAAGTAAAATCGCGCCTGGATCTGACGGATCTGATCGGTCAGTACGTCACGCTCAAAAAAGCTGGCGCCAACTACAAGTGCGTTTGTCCGTTCCATCAGGAAAAAACCCCGTCAATGATGGTCAGCCCCCAGAAGCAGATTTGGAAGTGCTTTGGCTGCGGCCGTGGCGGCGACCACTTCAAATTTATCATGGAAGCCGAGCACCTCGAGTTTGGCGATGCCTTGCGACTCCTTGCTCAAAAAGCCGGCGTGACGCTTCAGCCGCGGACCCAGGCCGAACACCAAACTCGCGACAAAAAAGAGACGCTCTACGGCATCAATAATCTAGCTGCGAAAGTTTTTCAGAAGATACTACTCGAGCAGCCGGTCGCTAAAACTGCGCTTGAGTATCTTAAGAAGCGTGGCTTAAGCGAAGAAACAATCAAACAGTTTGGCATTGGTTTTGTCCCGCGTACGTTCAGTTTGCGCGATTTCCTTCTCAAGCGTGGTTTTAGCGCTGCCGATATCGTCAAAGCTGGCTCACCGGACAAGTTCTTTGATCGAATTATGTTTCCGATCCAAGATGTGCTCGGCCACACGATCGCTTTTACCGGGCGCGTCCTCGGTGACACGCAGCCAAAGTACCTCAACTCACCCGACAGCCCGCTTTTTAGCAAGAGTAGGACGATCTACGGACTGAACTTTGCCAAGGCCGGCATCAAAGAGCGCGATTACGTCGTGCTCGTTGAGGGCCAGATGGATGTGGTCGCGCTCCATCAAGCGGGGGCAACCCAGGCGGTAGCCAGTTCGGGAACAGCCATTACCGACGCCCAACTACTAATTCTCTCGAAGTACACAACAAATTTTTTGCTGGCGTTTGATGCTGACTCGGCTGGGGTTGCAACGACGAAAAAGGTGATCGAGGCGCTTCTGAGATTTGATCTCAACGTTAAGGTTGTTGATTTTGCCGGCGCCAAAGACGCTGGTGAGCTCTTGGAAAAGGATCCGAAGGCCTGGCCCGAGCGTGTTAAGCAAGCGAAGGAAGGCTTGGAGTGGTGGATCAGCCAAGAGGTCGCAGCCGCTGGAGACCTCCAGTTCATTGAGAATAAAAAGAAAGTGGTAAAAGCGATGTTGCCGATCTTGCAGCTGGTGACTGAGCCGACCCGACTCGATCACTACGTGCAGCGTCTCGCGTTATCGATCGGGGTCAAAAATGATGCGGTGTACGCTGCTCTTGAGAAAGCCGGTCTTGCTGCTCACTCAAAATCACAAGGGACTCAACCGGAGCGGGTACCTGTTCAAAATCTAACGAACGAGGAGCAGCTTCTTGCCGCCGTTTTAGCTCGGCCAGATATCGCGGTCAAAATGAAGCCGGAATTTGAGCAGGTAGTCTGGCAAAGTGAACAGGCTAGCCGGATTGCCGACGAGGTTAAAAAAGCGTATACTGACAAGACCTTGACGAAAACGCCGTCTGTCTTCCTTTCGCAGGTAAAAACCAACCTTGACTCACGTGTAAGTGAGAAGATCGACTCGTGGCAATTTTGGCTCTCCAATCAGTGGGGAGAAATATCTGACGAACTCATGGGCGAATTGCTTCGCGAAAAACTCGGTCAACTCGCGACGAAGGGCTACGAGCGTCGCAAGGAAGCGCTCGCTCAGGATATTCGGCGCGCTCAGGAAAAAGGCGATATCAACCAAGTCAAACAACTAATGCAAGAATTAAGCAAACTTGCGAAGGAGCGAGGATGATGACGACAATACCTCTTCGGCCGCGTCAAAAATGTGCTCACCTTTGCGCTTCTGCTCGCGTACCCCGCTCCGCAAAGCCGAAGAAGCATTGTCGTTTAGATTAAATTAAAGGAGTACAAACATGGCAAAAGCAGTTCCCAAGAAACTGAAACAAGACGCCGGGGTAAGTTTCCCGGAAGAACTCATGTATCTGATCCGCAAGGGTCGGCAGCACGGTTTTGTAACGTATAAAGAGATTATCCAAGCCTATCCGGAGCCGGAAGAGGATCTGGAGATGATCGACTCGTTTACCAAGTACCTCGGTCAGATTGGTGTCGAGATTCGTGACGCCAAACCGCTTCTCGAAATCCCGAGCGAAGAAGACATGAAAAAGAAGCCCGACAAGGATGACGATCTGACAGGCATGTCGGACGACTCGGTCCGGATGTACTTGCGCGAGATCGGACAGTACCCGCTCCTATCTTCAAGCGAAGAAGTGCGGTTAGCAAAAAGAATCGAACGCGGCGACAAAGCAGCTAAACGCCGGCTCACGGAAGCCAACTTACGCCTGGTGGTTTCGATCGCCAAAAAATATATCGGTCGGGGCCTGACGCTCTTGGACTTGGTCCAGGAAGGCAATCTGGGCTTACAGCGCGCTGTCGAAAAATTTGATTATAAAAAAGGCTTTAAGTTCTCGACCTACGCGACGTGGTGGATCCGGCAGGCGATTACGCGCGCAATCGCTGACCAGGCTCGTGTTATTCGTATCCCGGTTCATATGGTTGAGACGATTAACCGTTACATGCGCGTTCAGCGTGAGCTTCAACAAGAGCTCGGCCGCGAGCCGTCCTACGAGGAGCTGGCTAAGAAGCTTGGTATCGAAGTCGAAAAGCTGGAACACATCATGAAGATTTCGCAGGACATCGTCTCGCTTGAGGCGCCGGTTGGCGAGGAAAACGACTCAACACTCGGTGAATTTATCGAAGACAAACAGCAGATGTCGCCCGAGGAGCAGGCGATCTACCAGCTCATGAAGGGTCATGTTCAGGATTCGCTGGCGATCCTGACGCCCCGGGAGCAGAAGATCTTGCGGATGCGCTTTGGTCTGGACGACGGCGGCAAGACCCACACGCTCGAAGAAGTTGGAAAAGAATTCGGCGTTACCCGCGAGCGTATTCGGCAAATCGAAGCCAAAGCGTTGCAGAAGCTCAAAAAACACGAAGAGTCATCGCGCCTCAAGGACTACCTCAGCTAACGTACTATTAATCCGGCTGCCCAGTCTCCGCCGGCGATAATCGGCTGCTGATTGTTTTTCGTCGTTGTTTCGAGTACGATGCGGTATCTGGAGCGCACCTTGAAGAAGAATCCGGATGACTTTGAAGTCCGGCTGCGCCGGCATCGTGACCCCGCCACTTCGGCAGTCGAGCGCATGAGCATAGAAGAACAGGTTGTCGCCGATGCCGAGCGATATGTCCAAGTGACCCTTGCTCAGATGTTCCCGCTTCTCTCCTCGGAAGATCGGCTGAACTGGGAGCAGCTGCTCCGACCGGTTGTGGTCGCTGCTTTCCGGGCCTATGAGCCGAATCGTGGGATGTCCTGGCGAAGCTTTGTCATCACGCAAATGAGATGGCAGTGTGCTCGTCTCATTCGCCACGCTTGCCGCAAAAGCGTCATCCCTCCTCATCTGAATATGTCGTTTGAGCAACCGGTTGTTGGTGGTAATGGTCGGGTTGTGACGGTGGGCGACAGTCTGATTGATAGAGACCCAACTCATGTCCCGTCGCTCGATCGCCTACTTGTTTCCCAGCTACTAGCGACTCTTGAAACAGAAGAGCGGCAGTTAATCATTGACAGATTTGGTCTTGAGAGTGGATCGGGCCAGTCGGTTGCTGAGCTCGCCGCCAAGCGTGGCGTCTCTCGACAAGCGATGAACAACAAACTGGAGCGTCTCTTCAAAAGACTGGCCGACGAAGCAACCCAACTGCATGACGATCAATAAGCGGCGTATCCCAGCCGCTTTTTTCTTTCCCAATTCTCAGGTTGACGTCCTCTAACTGAGAGCTTATCTTTGAGAGGATGAGCCTTATTCCCTCGGTCGAAGAGATACTTGAGAAAGATATTTTTGAGCTATTAGACATCGATGGCGCCTCAGACGAGCGAAAACAGCAACTAATTCAGACGATGGTCACAACCGTCGAGGCTCGGGTTGTCAATCGGGTTGCTGAGCTGTTATCGGACACGGAAGCGGACGAATTCAAACGAGTTGCCGAAGCTGGTGACCCGCAGAAACTAGCTGATTTTCTAGTTGAGACTGAGATCGATCTGCCCCGCATCGTCAGCGAGGAGGCGACCAAGCACCGGATCGAAGTCGTCCAGTTGATTAAATTGGCCGAAAACCAACCGTAATCGTCATGTCTGGCGAGGGCCCCCCACGGTCAGTAGAGAGCGATCCACAATCTTCTGCTGAACGACAACCCGTTGATCAGGGTGTTGTTGATTCGGAGCTAAAGTCAGCTCCCACATCTGGGGTTACGGGAGGTACTTCGTCTGAGAAAGAGACTCCGGCTCATCATCTGTCGGAGTCGCCTGCGGCCAAACAACGCCTCGGTTTTTTAACCGGCGCTTGGCAGAGACTGACCGGCTCCGAGCGTCGCAAGGGCGTTCAAGAAAAGGAGCGGCATACTATGCGGGAGAATGCCGAGGCAGCGCAGCAACGACTGGACGAGACCGAACAGAGAATCAAGGAGATTGAGGCCGAGCTGGCCGAGCCGGATGCTGACAAAGACCGTCTCCAAAACCTTTTACAAGAAGCAGAGCGCGAGCGCAGCAACGACTACCGATTGATTGCCGACCAGGTTCTCGATCGACTGCGTCACGGCGAGAAAGTCGATCCCGAACAACTGACGATCCTGGCGCTTGATGTTACTCACAACGCCGAGCGCGCTGCATTAGCTGAGCTCGTGGTTAATCAACTCGGGTTCGCTACATTTCAGGCCGCGATGAGCCGGTTGCGTGTTGATTCGGCCATCTCAGCCGATACAAAAGCCGGCGAGGCGCTGCACGTCACGCTTGAGCGAGACCGGCGTTACTCGGCGCTTAAGGAAATATTTAGTCGCCGCACGGCAGTGTCAGCCGGGATTTCGGCGGCAACCGTCGGTGTCATCGGTGTTCTTGGCGGCCCGATCTCGTTGGTTGGTTTGGCTGGCGGCGTGGTCGGCGGCGCGCTCGGTCGGTTGGGCGCTGATTACTTCCGTCATCGGGCGCTCGGTCACGAAGAAATCGGTCAGAAAGTGATCGAGGACGCGCTCTACCGCGTTCTGCTCATGCAGCGTGAAGCCAAGCAGCTATTAGAGTCGGCCGGTGACGACCAAGATAAGCGGGCGGCGGCGATGAATAAACTACTAATGATCGCGGTCGCTAAGGAGCAAGGGTTAGAGGGCGAGTCTGAGCGCCGAGTAAAATATCAGCAGCTCGAACGGAAGTACCAGAAAAAAAAGGCTATATACAGCTTCCTCGGGGCTGTTGGCGGTGCGTCGCTCTCCACGGCTCTTAGCTCGTTTTTCAGTGAAGGCATTTTTCAGGGCGAGGCCGTGAGAAGAGCCGGCGAAGACGGTATTCGCGTTGACCATGACGATGCGGGCAATCTTTTTCTTCAAAGCGACCCAAGCTTGGGTCACGAGGTCTACCAAACCAACGACGGACTTTGGCGCTACGCCATCGAGCAAAAAGACATCATCGGCGGTGGCGATGTTAAGTTTACCGAAAGCGCGCTTCGATTGGGCGACAACTGGCACGAGCACTACCACCAGTATCTCAGTGAGCAGCAGATCGACCAAATCAAAACGACGGTTCTTAATCAATATCCCGAGCTGAGCGGGCTGAGCCCGGCCGATCAAGCAGCCTACTTCGCTAGCCCCGATTTTCAAAATTACATAAAGGAAATGTCGGGAGTCCGTTTGGAGGATGTTGTCTCGGGTGACCGGCCGATTCTGCATGTCAAGGAGATCGCTACTGCTACAGACGCGCTCCCGACCCTCATCCAACAACAATTGTGGCAGAATCTCGCGTTGACAACTGCAACTATGGCCGCCGCCACTGCCCTGAGCGAGGGAGCGGCAACGACAATAAATTCTGATCGCCGAATCTCCGCTGACCAATTGCGGGCCGACAATAAGCCGCTGATCGACGCGCTCGAAGCGCACGCGGTTACGTTGCGACTCCATAAAGAGGGAGACGTCGGCTCCGCTGCCAAAGAGCAGCAGCCAGGGGATACCCGCGCCGATCTTGAGAAGCTCGCTCGAGAATTGGGGATGGTCCTGCCGTCGACTCCCGGCGGTCGCGAACCCGACTGGTGGAATCGCGATCCGACCACCCTGGCCCAAGCGCTCAATCGACAGCAGCTGCCCGGCTATTCGCGCCGAACCGCTTCGGGCGATCGCCTCGTCCTCGCCGATGACGGCAGCCGGATCTATGATTTTGTCTTGGAGGCCGATCCGGAGTCCGATCAAATCGTCTACGCCTATCGGGCGAGCGGCTCAGAGAAAGATCGCCCGTACGTGGTTAAGCGGGACACGGTCACCAATTTCCTCAAGACGCACGGCCATCTGGAAGTCGGTCAGCGTAGTGGCGCTTCCGACCAGGAGGAAAGGCCACCGACTCCCGAGCCAACTAACAAAAAGGAAAAGGCAGACATTCAACAGCAGATCGAATTGGCTGTGAGCGGCCAAGATGTGGACGATTCGATCCTCAGCCAGCGCATTAACGCCGCCTCAGCCGAAACGCTCTATCGGTATTTTGAGCAGCTGCGCCAGCGATGGGCGGGCGCTGATGGAGCTGATTCCCTCAACGATCTGGTGGTTATCGATAGAGACAAAGATCCGAACGGCCGGCCGGCCGAGTATATCGATTTACATTTTCCCGACGGGGTAACGACTTCACTCAAATTTACCGAGTCAGATCGCGGTTACTCGGTCAAATACAAAGATTACGACGGCACAATCATTGGTACCAAGAGAAACCCACTCACAGTTGGTCAGGTTGTGGCATTCTTGCGGGAGGCGAACGATCGGTTGGCGGCTGTCTCGCCGGAACCGCCCGCTCCACCGGCTCCCGAACCTGACCCTGGCGCTAAGGACGAGCGCCGGGATGACGATCGCCCGCTCGAGAATCTGATTAATGAGTACGGCGGTCCGGATGCGTTTGACGTTGGTCGGACCATCTCGTTTCAGGCCGCCGACCAACTAAGCGAAGATCAGCAAACTCTCTTGCGCGGCCTTGCCAGAGATAACGAGCTGTCGGAGGACGCGCTTTTGGGTCACGGCTATGAAATCCAAAACTATCGTCGGGAAGTTGATGGCGCCGGTCAGACAACCGATCGCACACTGACACTCAAGATCAGTCCGCAAAAGTCGATCAAGGTTTCGCTTTTCCAGTTGCTCTCGAGCGGTTTAGTGAAGCAGTAGTTAAGAAAAAGCCCCCGACACGGATAGTGTCGGGGGCGGATGTCGGGTCGGCGGTCTAGGGTCTAGCCGCCCGGAACCGGGGCCGGTTCAGGCACCGGCGGCGTGGTCGGTGGGTCGGCGGCGGGCTTTGTGGGCGGCCACCCGCCGTAGAAGTTCTGGACCAGCCACGGTTGTTGGCCGGTGTTCCCTCCTGCGCTGGCTGGCCCGGTCGGACGACTGAGCGCGGCTTCGCCCACTTCGACCAATACCTCGGTCCGGCCGGTCCGACACCGGATCCGAGCCGGGCCGCCCGTGGTGGCCACCCCCGTGACGAGTGACTCCAGCCGCTCGGTTACCCGAACGGCCTGCCCGTCGCTTTCACCGGCAACGGTCTCGCCATCACCGGACGGCCAGTTACCTGCTGTACCAGCCTTGGTGGACTGTTGGCCGCCGCCGAAGCGAACGGGCTAGGACGACGATGGCGGCCAGCAGGAGCAGGCCGCCGAGAATGAGAACTGTAGTCTCCATCTTTCTTTCACTTCCTTGGCGCGGCTATGGCCGCGCCGACAACGGCGAGACCGCCGAGAGCGAGAACCGCCCAGGCGATCGGTGAGACCGTTGTCGGCTCCTTTTGGGTTGCTCCGCCCTCGGACGGCTTTTTTGCCGGGTCGGTGGGCGCCGGCTGCGGAGTTCGCAGCAGCGCTCCGATTTCCTCCCGCGTAGGGAGATGGTCGATTCGCGCCAGGACTTCGCCTGTTCGGGCGTCGATCGCTGTCAAGCGACCGTCCACCCGGGCAAATCCGGCGCGGTTTTGGGCGGCCAGCGCGCTGATTTGGCGTGCCAGCCGACCCTCCATCCCGCCGAGCAGCTTTTGCAACTCGGCGTGGGTGACCATCCCTTTCGGGACGTACGTCACCCGGCCAGAGCGGCCGGCCGGACCGGGTGGACCGGTGTGGCCACGCGAACCCGGCGGTCCACCAACCGTCGCGACCGATGTGGTCGGCGGCTCGATCCGTGGGAGTTGGTCTCCCCCGTCCGAGACCGGGAAGGTCGGGTGACCCGTTTGCGGGTCAACCACGCCGTGGTCGGCCTGGCCGGACTGCGACGTTGTCGTCGCGTCGTCCTGCCCCAGCTGGTCGATGTTGTTGCCGCCGTCTCCGGCGGATTGGGTCGTCTCCGGCGGAGTGGTCTCCCGCTCGACTTGTTGGGCGAAGGTCGGCGAGCTCACCAGGAGCGCGCCGACGATGACGAAAACTTTCATGTTCAACATTTTCATGTTCCTGTCTCAGGTTCGGCGGCGGCCTGCCTGACCCCGAGACTGTGGGGCGAGTCTACCAGACTACAGGCTAAAAGTCAATCGGTTCAGCAGTTATTTTTTTGAGAAAATCCTTACCCCTCAGAATGAAAACCGATCAAACAGCCGAACCGAGCTTCCGGCTCTTGAGTCTCGACCGATCGGCGGTGAGAGAAAAAACGCCGGTCGGTCCGAGTGTCGATGCCGGAGTTTTCGATCTGCGCTGCTGGTATGCCGCCCTCGATCAGCTGGTCACGGGCGTAGCCAACAAAGTCAATTTTGGTCAGGTAGCCGTTTGTCTTCAGATACGGTCTCCAGTTGGGCAGGTGGCGCTGCTCGATCTCTTGGGTGGGAAAACAGAAGGAATCCGCTTGAACCGCCGGGCCGAGACCGACCCAGAGCTCGGCCGGCTGGCAGCCGTACCGCTCTTCAAGATAACGGATTGCCACCTGGGGGGCTCTGGCATCAACGCCGCGCCAGCCAGCGTGAACCAGGGCACTGACCCGTTTCTCAGGTTCAATTAGAAAAAGCGCCAGACAGTCCGCCATTACCATGAACAGGAAAGTATCTGGTTCGGCGGTGACCAGAATGTCGGCTTCGAGCGACTCCTTCGGTACGGCGACGCCGCGACCCCGGTCTGAGGCAACAACGTCGATAACGCCGTTGCCGTGAACCAACGAAGCGACGACGACGCTCTGCTCTTCAACCTGTAGGGCGTCAAAAAAGCTTTTTCGATTAGTCCGCACTTGGTCATGCTCGCCCCAATTAAACGACATGTTGCCAAAATCAGCGGTAGCAACGCCGTGAACGACCGAGGGGAATTGAGCAAATGAAGAGAATTGAAAAAGGCCCGCCATGCGTACACGAAGTGTAGCACGACGGGCCTTCGGTCACGATCAGTGAGTTTCGCCGCGGAGCGCGGCTTCGGCCTCCTCAATTTCCCCAAGAAGTTTCTTTTTCTCCTCTTCATCGGCCCGTTCGGCGGCGAGTTGAAGAAACTCAATCGCCTTGGCGTAGTTGCCGGCGAAGAAGGCCAATCGGCCAACGAGCGACGAGACGTAGACCGACCAGACGGTGCGTGCCTTGTCCTCAAGCCATTCCTGATCGAGCTGCTCCTCGCCGTTGGCCATTGCTTTCGCGCGGGCCTCAACGGCAGCGACGGTGCCGGCTCTTGCGTCCGGTCTCCCAACTTCACATATTCCAGATCCAGCCATTAGGTACCTCCACCAAAACGTGGTAGCCGTAGCTTACACCGACATCAGTCGTCTGTCACGGGATTTTCTCTACTTTTTTGGTCGTAGGGTTGGGAACGGAATTACTTCTTTGATTGAGTGCTGGTCGGTGAGCAACATAACAAATCGCTCGATGCCCATACCCCAGCCGGATGTCGGTGGCATCCCAAACTTGAGGGCTTCGATGAAGTTTTCGTCGAGCGTC
This sequence comes from Patescibacteria group bacterium, assembly GCA_022843855.1. Lineage (GTDB taxonomy): Bacteria > Patescibacteriota > UBA1384 > 2-12-FULL-50-11 > 2-12-FULL-50-11. Next base: position 35,614 of record JALHMV010000002.1, on the reverse strand, counting down.
TGCGCCTCGTCCCAACCTGCTTCGCCCATCTTCATCTGCTCGCGGAAGCGCGCTTCCTGATCAAGCGGGTCGTTGAGCTCGGTGTAAGCGTTGACGAGTTCAAAGCCCCCGGCGGCGATGAGCTGGAATCGTTCCGCTACCTTCGGGTTGTCGCGGTGACGCTTAGCGAGCGGGGTGGTGACGAGCGGATAATCGACAACAAAGGTTGGCTGGACGATCTTTGGCCGCGAAATTTTCTTGAATAACTCGTCGACCAACTCGCTCCAGACAGTAATCTTTTGCCCCTCGAATGAGATCCCGGCGCTATCGATCGCCGCCTTGAGCGCTTCGAACGTGTCGGACGCTTCAATATCGATACCGGTATCCTTTTTGATGATGTCAGCGTACTTTTTAACGGCGAAGGCTGTAGAAAAATCGATCGGCTGATTTTGATACGTGATCTTTAGCGAACCGTGTACTTTCTTGACGAGTTCTTGGACCAAGTCTTGCGTCGTCTTCATGAAGCCGTTGTAGTCCTGGTACGCCCAATAGGCTTCGCACGAGTAGAACTCGGGGTTGTGCATGTGGGACAGGCCTTCGTTGCGGAAGTTCGGCCCGATCTCGAAGACTCGATTGAACCCGCCGGCAACCAGGCGCTTCAGGTAAAGCTCTGGAGCGATGCGGAGGTAGAAGTCGGCGTCGAGCACGTTGTAGTGAGTGGTAAACGGCTTGGCCGCGGCACCGCCCGGAATCGGCTGGAGGATTGGGGTATGGATTTCGATGAAGCCGTGACGGATAAAGAAATCCCGGATTGATTCGACGATTTTGCTGCGCGTTTGAATCGTTTTGTAGGCGTTGTCGTTGATCTTGAAGTCAAGTGTGCGGGAGCGGTAGCGTGTCTCGACGTCAGACAAGCCGTGCCAATGCTCTGGGATTGGGAGGAGGGATTTGGCGAGCAGCTGGACTTTTGAGGCTTTTAAGGACAACTCACCGGCTTTTGTAACGAACAACTCACCCTCAACCCAAAGAAAGTCACCGATGTCGTAAAGCGGAAGGTGGCTGTACGATGCCTCGCCGATAACGTCCTGCTTGAAGTAAATTTGCAGCTTGTTCTGCTCATCGACGAGGTCGATAAACGTCGATTTGCCGTGTTCGCGAATCGCCGAAATACGTCCAACCGTCGCCGCGGCCTCACCTTCCTTTTGAGTGCGGACGTGATCGATAGTTTGGTGGCTGGGAATCGCCGGTGGGTACGGATCGACGCCAAGTTTCTTGAGAGACTCCAATTTCTCCAGCCGGATCGCCGCCTCTGATTTGTTCTCGGTCATTTAGCTAGATTCTACCTGAAGAGAGGGGTTGGGGAAACGTACAGATTTAATCTATCAACTTAATCGGTTCACTCTCGTCGAGGACCTGTTGGCTGTCGATCTGATCCATCACCCGGCCGAGTTGGCGCGAGCGGGTCGAGGATACTGACTGAAATTGTTTGGCGGCCGAATCAATGCGCGCACCCAGCACATCCAGCTCACCGGAAAACTTCTCGTATTCTTGGCGAAACTTTTGGACCAGTTGAATGACTTGGTGAATATTGGACTGCATCCGGAAGTTGGAATGCGCTTGTTTGACCAGACGCAAGAGCGCCACAAACGAGTACGGCCCGGCGAGAATAACCTTCTTGCTCATTGCTTCTTCCCAAATGTCGTTGCTCTGTTCGTAGATAAAGCTAAAAATCATCTCGTTGGGTATAAAGGCAACGGCAAAGTCGACAGTATTGTCGTCGGGGTTAATGTAGCCACGGGTGGCGATCTGCTTAATCTTTTCTCGAACGTCGCGTTGGAACTGCGCGATATGTCGTTTCTTTTCTTCGGGATCTTTGGCCTCGGTAAACTTCTGCAAGTTTTGATACGGAAACTTCACGTCGATATTAACCTTGGTTTTATCCGGTAAAACAATGGTGAAATCCGGCCGACCATCTTCAAAATTGGCTTGGACGAAGTAATCTTGATTGATGACGAAGCCCGCCATCTTTAAGAGATCTTCGGCAACGCGCTCGCCAAAAGCCCCTCGCATTTGGTTGTTAGATAAGACATTCTTGAGCTCTTCGGTCGATCCACGCAGTTCCCCAGCCAACTGCTTGTGCGTCTCGAGCTCCTTTTTAAGCTCAGCAAAGTGACTGACGCGCTCTTTTTCGCTTTCGAGGAATTGCCGGTTAGTGTCGTTAAGCTGTTTGCGGATCTCTTCGACGAGCGTTTTGATCGCGTCTTTCTTGCCCTCGAGGTCGATTTTAATTTCTTCCTTGTCGGTTGAAAGCTTCTCTTTGGCGAGCGCGATGATTTGTGAGGCGTCGTTCTTTCGGCCCCGGAAAAAGTAGTTGGCGAGCCCAACTCCAATGAAAACCCCGACGACAACTCCACCGATAGCGACATAGACAACTGGATTCATAACAACAGTCATTGTAGACCCTCTCTAAAAAAAGTCACGAACGGTTGAAAAAATATCGCGGCTGGCGGACAATACGACGGTAGGCGATGATCGCCTGCGAGGACATAATGCAACAAGAAGTGGTTGTGCAACTGCACTTGCCAGAAATGGCTGTCGACGATTCCACGGCCTGGTTTGATGCCCTGGGCCAAAGACTCAAAGCGCAGGGCGTCAACGTTGAAATCAAACCGATGGCGATCCCCTTCGGTAAAGGGTTCAGCGTCCGTCCCAATCAGCTGACGGCTGTGGTCTTGGGCGGCTCTCCAGCGCTCATCGAGATCGCCGGAGGGGACGATGCCGCAGAGACTTTCCTCGTCGGGGTAGTGACGAGCGTCCAGTCGGTTCTCGACCGGCCCAAATCGCCGCCGCTGGTGGCCGGCGCCCAGTCGCACCTGCCGTCGATCCCGGTGCCAGTCCTGGCTGGCGCCCGGTAGATCGCTCTCCAAGCGTAGCGCCCGGCTCTTACAGCCGGGCGCAACTTCTACCCAGACGTTATTTAGCCTACTTCTGTCGCAGTAGACCGAGCTCGAGCTGGATATAGCCGAGCGCGATGATGACGAAGCCGCCGATAACTTTCATCGACGGAAACGCAATGATATTTTCTGCGTTCGATACGTTGACCAGCCACCCAACCAGTCCGAACGCCACAATCGCCGCACCGATCATAATCATCGTCATAGCCACGGCCACAAACGACTTATCTTCTCTCTTGTGGAAAAACATTCCCCTCCTTTTAGTCCATCTTAGCAAAATCAGCAGCAGAAGTTGTCCGCCGGCCAAGCGCTTGTTAACGGATAGCTCTGAGGTTGATGTGGCAGTAGCCGCCAGGGTGACGTTCAAGATAGCGTTGGTGCTCTTGCTCAGCTGGCCAAAACTGCCCAGCTGGTTCGATCTTGGTGGCGATCGGCTCGTCGTACTGTCCAGCCTTCTCTAATGCTTCTTTCGAAGCTTGAGCGGCAAGACGCTGGGCGTCGTTGTGATAAAAGATGACGGCTTGATACTGCGGTCCGACATCGTTGCCTTGGCGATCGATGAGCGTCGGATCGTGAATCTGCCAAAAAATATCTAACAAGCGTTGGTACGAGATCGTCGCTGGATCGAACTCGATCTGGAGGGCTTCGATGTGACCGGTGTCGCCCCGACAAACCTGCTCGTAGGTCGGATCTTCGGTCTGGCCGCCCGTATAGCCGACTACCGTGTTCGTGACGCCTGACTGCATGCGGAAGGCGGCTTCCACGCCCCAAAAACAACCAGCCCCAAAGGTTGCTCTTTCCATACCCCAACCGTACAAAAATGTGTGCGGAAAAGCGAACGGGCTCAGTAGATGATCGCGAGGGGTTGGGGAAGCGACCTTTCAGTTATCGCGAGCTCGCTCTACTCGCAGTAATCCTTCGGTTCCTGCTCGCTCTACTCGCAGTAATCCTTCGGTTCCTGCTCGCTCTACTCGCAGTAATCACTTTGCTTGCCGACTTGGCCATCGCCACCTGGTAGGGCTTTGGCGGTTAATTTATCATCTGTTGGTAAGAGATCGAGCCAACACACCCCGTAGTAAGCCAGCGAGGACTGGTTTGTGTGAGCAGCCTTGTACGCTGCGTTTTCTGAAGCTTTGTTCGGTGTCCGGAGATTATAGACGCCGAAGTCGACGGTTACATTTTTTGTTGTGGCGAAGCCGATAGCCGTGGCGATTGTTTCGCCGGCTGTCACAGCGACCGGTGATAGGCGGGTGGTGCGGGAGTCGTCAGCCTTGGCTGCCGGAAGCTGTTCGGCCAATGCCTGAAATTTGTCAGAGAGTGTGAGGAGGTGGTCAAAGCGATAGGCGATGCCGCACTCGTTTACAAATTCAAAGAGGTACTGAACTTCTCCGCCTTCGATGTAACGACTCGCCTGAGTGACAATTGCGTCGTATGGGGCGGTCACGGTAATTTCGTTTGGCGCACCGTCAAATCGAAAACCTCCGTGCGGCTTGTATTGGCCACGGGTTTGTCCCGGGTAAAGGATGGCGGTTACTTTGGAGATATCAACGGGGGTTTGGAGTACCAGGGGCTCGTCACACTCTGGCGGTGTATTGGAAGGTTGCCACCGCTGACCGTCAAACTGCCACGTCACCGCTTTCTCGTCCGTATTCTTTGGCTCTGGCTCGATGTTCGTGGCCGAATCGTTCGGTTGAACGGGCTCTCTCTCGCCGCCCATCAAGTAGTACGTCGCCCCTATCGCAACAATAATCACTGGGATAGCGATCAGCAGTGCTCTTTTCGTGTTCATCGTGTTAATCGTAGCAAAAACGAAGTTACCGTCCGAGCGCGGCGGTAACGGCGGCTTCGAGGGCGCTGGTACCCTCAATTTTCTGGCCGTTGACGAAAAACGTCGGTGTTGAGCTGACGCCCAGCGCGTCGGCGTCAGCCAGGTCGCGAGCGACGATATCGCGAGTCGCTGCCGCCGCTGCATCAGTCGTGAACGTCTCGGTGTTCAGCCCGAGATCTGTGGCGATCTGAGTGAGGAATTCGGTAATCTTACGCTTTGATTGTGCGCTCCAAGCCTCTTGATCGTCGTACATTTTGTCGTACCATTCCCAAAACTTTCCTTGGTTTTTGGCGGCTTCAGCCGATAGGGCGGTTTGATCGGCGTGTTGGTGGATTGACGAGATTGGGAAATGACGAAAAACGAGCCTGACGGTCGTTGGATTCTTTTCGAGAACAGACAGAATTACTGGCTTGGCGGCCTTGCAGGCTGGGCATTGGAAATCGGCGAACTCAACGATTGTTACCTTCGCATCAGCCGGACCGCGCACCGGCGAATCTTCTCGAACGAGCTGACCGGCGTCAGTCAATACGGCTGGTTCGATCGGGCCATTTGTCTCGGCACCGTTGCGGCCAAAGACAAAGAAGCCAGCAATCGCCGCGATGGCTACGACGATCATAACGCTCACGAACTTCATATCCGAACTCATCCTTTTCTCCCTTCATTGCGAAATATAATGGCTATCATTACTTTCTTCCTTCTTGTCGAAATAAAATCATTAACGTTGTCAGTCCACCGAGGGCTACCAGGGCTAGCAACGGAATAGTGACAAAGCCGAACCACTCGATGTATTTGGTTGTGCATGAGATGCCTGCTTCGCAGGTTGCTTTGGATTCTGCGAGGACGCCGTAGTAGAGTAGATTATGGTAAGCCGAGACCAAAAGCGCAGGGATAGCAAGCGGTAAAACATACGTGTGTAGCAGTGAGTCCTTCCGTATCAGGCCGACTCCCAGGATAAGTAGTGATGGAAATACTGCGAGGCGCTGAACCCAACACAGTTTGCACGGCGGAAAGCCCGCAACTTCACTGAAATACAGGCTGCCGACAACCGAGAAAAAAACGAGGACAAAAGCAAGGCGGGCGTACAGCGTTTGGCGAGCAGTCATAGTCCGACCATACTACAACGTTCTTTGTCTGCGAAGGGGTTAGCGGCCTTCTGATTTGGCGGCGGTAAGCGTTGGTGTGAGACAGCCGTTTGTGTGCGTGCCAAAGACGTCTTTGCCGTACCAGGCCACCCAGTCAGCGGCGAGTTGCGTGATCTGTGCGCTAATCGTCTCTTTCACGCTCGCATCGAGCAATTCAGTCGGGCAATGCATCGTGTCGTCGTTATTGTTGTTTATCTGCAGTTCGTAACGATAGCCTCCGGAGTTTTCCGGAGCGATAAGGCCAAGTTTCTGACCGACTTTGACTTTCTCGCCGCGCTTGACTGTTGGCGAGACAACGTGGTCGTAGCCAACTACCCACGGACTATTGTCGTTTGGGATGAGAAAGATCTCGTAATCGTTACTGCCCGGCTGCTGTTTGAGGTCAACGACGATGCCGTCGATGGCCGCGATAATGTCGATTTGAGTTGCAATATTACGGAACTCAAAATTCGGGTTGATTCGTTGCGGTTCGTCGACGCTGTTCTTGGGAAGGTTCTGGCCGAACATGAAGAACGGGGTTTCCAGGCCCCGAGCCGTGTCGAGTCCATTCTTAGAGAACTTAATATCACCCGCTAGACCGCTAGCGGCGTTATAGGCAGCTAGTGTAATGCCGCCAAGGTTTTGAAGTTTGAGTTGAGCCGCGGAAGAGTCCTCGCTCTCTACCGTCTCCGATTCCGCAGCAGACGGTCCGTCGCTCTTCCCGCCAGTGCGAGACGCCAAAACCGTAACGACGACAAAAATAATAACCAGTGGGAGCGCAATGAAGGTAAAAAGTTTTCGTGTTGAACTCATAGAATAACTGTAGCAATAAAAGGACTCACCGTCTTAGCGGCCAGTATTTTCCAGGACTCGTTCGGTAATAATCCGGCGTATTAGTTCGGTTGGGAGCGGTTCGCTAAGTTTAAACTGAATGGTTCCTTTCGATTGTTTGTACGGTGCGAGATCATGAGCAAACTTTGTGGCCACCCGTTGGCTCGCGGTCGCAAACAGGCTGACATGTTGCTTGTAGCCGCCCAAATAGACGAGCGGACCGTTAAGCGTATAGCCGGCGATACCGTAACTAATACCCTCCTCGGCTTCGGGGGCGGTCTTCTTGATGATCGTGCGTATTGCAGTGAGCTTTGTTTGAGTGTCTGGCGGAAAACTGGCGATGTAGGCCTCAACTGTTTTTGGTTTCGTCATGGTCTGAAATCAAGATGAGCCGTGCGCAGATGGGCCGACAAAATATCGAGCGCCTTTGGCCCCATACCGTGTAGGTCGGCAATTTCTTTTCTGGTGAATCTAGTTAAGTCCTCAAGCGACTTTACCCCGATAGCGGCCAGCGCTCGGCTAGCCGGCTGACTGGTTTTTGGAAGCTCCATTAGCAGCCTCTTCTAACGCGGCGATATCGATGCGACGCATTTGTAGCATCGCGTGCATCACGCGTTTCGCTCTTTCTTTATCGGGATCAGCCAGGAGTTCGTTAAGTCGTCGAGGGGCAATCTGCCAAGAAACGCCGTATTTGTCTTTCAGCCACCCGCACATACTCTCCTGTCCGCCGTTGGTGGTGAGGGTATTCCAGTAATGATCTGCTTCTTCCTGATCCTTACAGTCGATAATAAAGGAGACGGATTCGTTAAACTTGAAGTCGTCGCCGCCGTTTAAGGCCAAGAACTCGCGACCTTCTATCTCGAAGCTAACCGTCATCACCGATCCGGCTGGTTTGCCGGTTACCCCTTCGCCACCTTCGGGGTAGCGCTGGGTGCTCACAACTTTAGAGTTGGGAAAAACCGATGTGTAAAACGCGGCGGCTTCCTCGGCTTCGCTATCAAACCAGAGACAAGTCGATATCTTCTGGGGCATTACTGCGTGACACTTTTCTTAGAGAAAACGTATAGATATAGAATCGGCAGAACGCCGAACGTATTGAGGATGAGGATTGCGACAAACCAACCGCTCTGTCGTAACCCAGCCGCGCGCCATAAGGCTAGGCCTTTCCATGCCAGCTCCCAGATTGCCAAAAGGACAAAGATAACAAGGCTAGCTCCAGAGAACTCAAAGCCGCTGAGGTTCACAAATTTTGTATAGTCCATAGCGGTATTGTACGCCCTCGATGCCTATTGTCGACCGCTTACTTTGAATAGCGGCGGAAGAGGTAGGCAGTCAGCGGGACCGAGACGGCGATCGCACCAAGACACCAGACAACGGCCAGCCACCCGTGATTGTCGATCGGCGTGCCAACTAAGAGTGCACGTAAGGCTTCGATGACGTGGGTAATCGGCTGATTCTCGGCAAACCATCGCAAACCGGCCGGCATCCCGTCGGTTGGAACGAAAGCGCTTGAGGCGAATGTTAAGGGGAAGATGGCGATAAAGCTAAACCACTGGACCGCTTCGATACTCTTACTCAGGAGGCCGAGAATAGCGGAGAGCCAGGAGATGGCGAAGGTAAAGAGCAGGAGGATACCGGCTGCCATTAACCATTCGACAAGGTTGGCTTCGGGACGAAAGCCAACCATCAAACCGACTCCAATCATGATCGCGGAGGAGACGGTGTTACGAACAAGGTCGGCTGTGACGTGGCCGATTAAGACGGCTGAACTAAACATCGGTAGCGAGCGGAAGCGATCGATAATACCGCGTTGCAAGTCGGTCGCGACGCCAAGCGCGGTGGTGGTGGCGCCGAAGGCTGCGCCCTGGACCAATATACCGGCGGTTAAGAAGTTGACGTAACTTGTTCCACCGGTGTTAATGGCGCCACCAAAGACGTAACGGAAGAGCAACATAAACATCACCGGCTGCAAAACCATTGAGAGCAGCTGATCGGGGTTGTTCTTTATATGAGTCAGGTTGCGCTTGATAAGCGTGGCGGAGTCGGAAAAGATCCGTCCAAGCGCACTGCTTTGGACTGGCTTCGTTGAAACGGTAGCGTTAGACATGGGTTTCCTCGATGTTGGGCTCGTGCTCTTCGGCCTCGGCGCCGTGGCCGGTTAGGTGCAAGAAAACGTCGTCGAGCGTTGGCTTGTGAAGTGAGAGCGTTTCGACGGTTACGCCGGCATTCTCAAGGCTAGAGAGGACAGCGTTTAAGCCCGAAACACCGCCCGATGTGGCGATACTAATAACGCGTCGTTTCGGGTGGGTCTGTTTATTATCTCCGCTGACGATTTTTTCGGCCTTGGCGAAATCAGCGTCGGTTGCCATTGTAAGTTCGAGCCGGTCGCTCCCGACTTTCTGCTTGAGCTCGTCGGCTGTTCCTTCGGCGATAACTCGACCCTGGTCAATGACCGCGATCTTGTCGGCGAGCTGATCAGCCTCCTCGAGATACTGAGTGGTTAATAGGATCGTCGCGCCGGAATCCATTAGCTTGCGGATAACGTCCCACATCGCCAAGCGGCTGCGTGGGTCGAGGCCGGTGGTCGGCTCGTCCAGGAAGATGATCGGCGGCGTCGCAATGAGGCTGATCGCCAGGTCGAGACGGCGCCGCATGCCGCCGGAGTACTTCTTAACAACGCGGTTGGCAGCGTCGACGAGGTCGAATTGCTCGAGCAACTCTTCGGCTCTCTGTCTGGCGCCAGCAGCGCTCAGGCGATACAGCCGACCCATCATTAGGAGATTCTGGCGGCCGGTTAGGTATTCGTCGACAGCGGCGTACTGACCAGTCAGGCCGATGACGCTGCGAACTTCGTTGGATTGGGTAGCGGTGTCGTAGCCGTTGACCGAAGCTTCGCCGCCGTCATGAGAAAGGAGGGTGCTTAAGATCCGAACGACCGTTGTTTTACCGGCGCCGTTGGGTCCAAGCAAGGCGAGCATCGTTCCCTTTTCGACGACAAGATCAACGCCCTTCAAGACTTCGGTCTTGCCGTACGATTTACGCAAACCTTTGACGATAATGGCGTTTCCATTTGGCATAGTTATCGGTAATTGTAACTGCTGTTAGCCTGGGAGTCGAGACCCGGCCTATAATTGACCGTAGTCGAGCAGTTTGTTCCAGCTCGAACCGTTGTCAGTTGTCTTCCAGACTAAACCACCGGCGCCAGTCATGAAGAAAGTACTCTTGTTGGTTGGATGCCAGACGATGTTCTGTACACGAGTTTTCTGATCCATGATGTTCTTAATCTCGCTGGGTAGTGTTCCGAACGACTGCCAGGACTTACCGGCGTCGAGACTTTGCCAGAGCGTCTTTTGACATTCACCCATACACTGCCAAGAGTAGCCGAGTAGACGCTTACCGCTCAGATCGTGGGGGTCGTATGAAACAGAGTCCATATGTTTAGCTGACTCCAGCCACGTCTTCCCACCGTCAAGTGAGTAGAAAGCTTTCGGCAGATTGTCGTCGCCTTGGATCATGGGGATATGAAACATATTGTCACCGTTAGACGGAGCCGCTTTTGTTTCTTGTGAGCCTTCGTAGCCGACCGGCAGGTTGTCGACACGCTTCCACGTTTTGCCGCCATCTGTGGTTTGGATGATACCCATCTGTTGGGCGGCGATATCGTTCGGACCCTCGATATTTCGGTTGATGACCGCTGTTGCGGCCGTGATTGTATCCGGCTTAGATGGGTGGACCATGATACTCATTAGTCGGGCGTTCTTTATGAAACCAGTTTCAAGTTCAGTCCATGTCTGCCCGTTGTCGGTTGTCTGATAGATGATCCCTTTCGTTACGAATATCTTAGTTTGATCGGCCTCGTTATATGATGCCGGCGCAGCGCTGGTGCCGTAGTAGTACGTCTGAGTGTCGCCAGGTTTAAACGCGAGCCCGAGTCGGGTCGAGTAGACGTTCATGTCGTTGCGAATCTTCTGCGTCCAACTCTCGCCGCCGTCGGTAGTTTCGTAGATGCCACCGCCTTGTGAGTTAATGTCTTTCAAAGTACCCGGAGAGCCGGAAGTAGCTAGCAGTATTCTGTTGGGATTTTCTGGATCCATAACCGCCGCTGGGTACTCGCCGTAGCAGTTCTCTTTCGTCACTTTATCAATATGGTCGCTGAAGATGCCGTTCACTACTTTTGTCCAGGTCTCGCCGCCGTCAACTGACTTGAAGAAGCCCTTCCACTCGACACTGACATAGAGGGTGTCTGGATTCTTATGATCGATGAGGAAAGTATTATCGGTGCGGTACCACTGATGCTCGTCGGGCGGTTGGCAGTCGATCGTGTATTGCGTGCGACCGTCGCCGGTCTTTCGTTGACCGCTATTGTCAACGTCCGTTATCCAGAAGTAGCCGATCAATAGAAACACCGCTACCAGCGGCAGGGCGATGAAGAGAAAGATCCGGCGCGTCGAGCTCATACTTTCAGGCTACCGAGCGCCGTGGTGGTTGTCTAGTCGCACAATAACTCAGCGAAAACTGTGCTCGTAATTGTTGACTAATCCAAAGATAAATGGTATTCTTCACTTGATCTAGCCAGCGACCGTGCCGGTAAGATCAAGGACAATCATGTCAGACAACTTTGCCCGATGTCGGGCGGGTCCGCGGACCGCGCGTGTAATCTTGAGGCTGCCAACGAGGCAGCAAGAGCCGATCACGACCCGGTCCTGATCGGACCGAGTCCATCCCCATGCCCCCGCCAGATTGGCGGGGGCTTTCCCAATAAAATAAATCAGAGCGTTCTCTCTTGCTTCTAGTGCCTGAGCGGGTGTGTTGTGGGCTTGAACTGCTGAGCTCAAGCGGTGTAGTGGTTCGAGGCAAGAAAATGAAGACTCCGACTCGACTGGCCACCATGACCTTGGCCGCAGTGATGATGGCCGCCGTCTTCGTCTCGCTGTCCAGCGCGTCAGTCACCCCACGCTGGGAAGCCGGATCAAACAGCGCCTGGAGCCGATGACTCGCTAGCGCGCTACGCCCCGATGCCGGCGGCGGATCATCAGATAGGTCGTTGTGGCGGTCAGGATAAAGAGTCCAAGCAAGAATAGAGCCATTGTTCGACGTCCGTCCGAGTTTCGATCGATCGCCGGCAACGTCACGGCGTCGTCTGATTGGTCGCAGCCGAGCGTCCGGAAGCTGGCTTGATACGGCTCGTCAATCACGCTCCAATCAACGGCGGTGAGGAGATTGAGTGTGAAACGATACGTTGTGCACGGGGTCAGTTGACTGAGACGGGCTGAGTGCTCGGTTAGCGCGACTTTTTGCTCGAGCCGTCGCTCCGGCTGCAGGTCCGTTTGATCCGGCCCAAACAGCAAGCGGTAACCGTACGCTTCGCTGGTCTGCCAGGCGATCGTCGCCTCAGTCTGGTCGACCGTTGCCCGAATGTCGCTCAAACGACCGCTCGGCGGCAGCGGTATTTCGATCGGCGTGATAGTCGATGAGCGCTTTGAGGTTTTTTTGTTCGAGCTTTGATTAGAGCCAGCGCCCCCGCCACCACCGGATTGGTTATTGCCGGATCCGCTTTGGCCGCTCGCCTGGGCGGCGATCGTCAGCCTATCAGCCGAGGCAAGCACGTTGTCGCCAGTAATGTAGTGGAGCACTTCTGACTGATCGACCGCAACCGTTACGGAGCTCTCACCGGTCGCTATCGCTTCAAAGCTGATCCGACCGACAAGACCGTCGCCGCCGAGATAGCCATTCTCCTGGAAAGTAGCGCGGCTAAAGCGCAGTTCGCCGTTGGTATCAGTCACCGGTTCAACTTCTTCTTCGAAGACTGAGCCAGAGAAGTCAACCGCAGTCACTCGCAGTCGTTCGGCCGGGTAGTTGAGGACGAGCGAAACGATACTCACTCCCTGGGCGCTGTCGAGGCGGATCGTTGTCGTGCTCGGTTGACTAAGCAGAGGCGAGAGGCTGCTGGGCGAAAAGAACAGCCGGTCTGTCTGATTGACGCCGGAGTTTGATTGTTGGGCGCGCAGCTCAGTCGAGAGGCTACCAACAAGCCCGACCGTGATTAGCAGGCCAATACCGATACCTCGAAGCCGCTTCATCGTCGATCACGGAACGAACGAGTCGCCCGTTGCGCGATTATTGTGGAAACGGATTAAGTCGGCCACGTTTTTCAGTGTCGGCGGGCCGTTGTACGTCCTGTATACGACGTGGTTACCTTCGATGCTGCCGCGCCGACGATACTGACTGATAAGGGTCGTGGTGTCGGCGCGGGTGATACTGTCATCGCCATCAAAGTCGCCGGGGAGGAGCGGCTGGCGCAGGGCGATGTTCTGACAGTTGTCTGGCGCCATCAGTTCGGCCGCGTTAACATTGGTGACCTTCCGAGAGAGAAAGCCTGGAACTTTCTGCCAGACGTCGTACGTTTGGCCAGTATTGATAGGTACCCAGCGCTGATACGACCAGTTGACCCCGTTATCCTGACGGTCGGAAATTTGGTACCGATAGCGTAGACGAAAATTGTGCGCCGGGTCGCGTTCAATCATTATCCCAGATCCGTCTGCAACGAGCGTGTTGGATTCGGTCACAAACGGCTGACTCACTTTGTAATAACTGTTTTTTCGGCTCGGGTCGGTGACGATCAATCGAATCGATGACGCCCGATTGTCCGAACGACCGAGATTAGTTCGGTAACAGTACGACTGAGCTGGCTGTTGGTCGCTTTTGAGGGAGGTCTGAGCCGTGCCAAGCGAAAAGCTGTAGGCACTGTCGTCAGCAGAGACGCTGAAGTTGGTGATCACGTTGTCGTCGAGGACTGTCCCGACGATGTGCTTGGCGCCGGCTTGCACGTTTTGTACCATCCCTTGCGCCGAACCGCCGGCGACGATATAAAATCGCTCGCGCGAAGCAAAGTCGATATCGGCGTTCTTGGCGGCGTTCCCCGGAATATTTCGCAGATAGTTATTATCCATCAGCGCGGTTGGGTGAGCGACGATTGTGTTACGTCGCAGCGTCGTATTGAGTATCGCGTTTCCGTGTGACGGCGCCGGCAGGTCCTTTTTATAATCGTTGCTGCACGGTACATCAGCCCAATCAACGCGCCCGTCGCTATTGCAGTCGGTCACGTAGTCCTGGTCGTCGTGATCGCTCCCGTTGATAAAATTGTTCGCCAAGAGAAAGATTCTCGAAACGTAGAGGCCGGTAGTATTTTCTGTTCGGTTGCCGATCAAATCGTTGTCCCAGGAAAGCGATTGCATCGTACAATCGTTGTAGGCGGCCGGCACGTTTTCAAGTTCGGTCCGCAAACCGGCTTGTCGAAGCGGGGAATATGGTCCGTCAACGTGTCCCATAAAGTCACACGATTTGTGCGCGTAACCGCCGTGGAGGTCTTTGGCCAGGATGCTAATCTCTCCGCCGTCAATCACCGTGTTATTGGCGATCAGCGAGTCGATCACTCCGTCGTAGAAATTAATCCCAACAGCGCTGCCGCGGACTTGGTTATTGGCGACAGTGATACCGAGATTGGTCGCCACTAGTACTTTGTATGAGCTAGTTTTGTCAGGTATCACATCCCACGGCCGGTCGACGGTTAGCTCGGTTGGACTATGGCCTACGACGCGACGCCACTGGCCGAAGCCATGCCCATCGGTAATTGCGACGATCACTTGTTGGTAGTGCGCCCACGGAACGATCCGACTACCGGGCGGGAGATCGGCAGGTATATCGCTGTCGATCCCATCGCTGTTGTAATCCGTGCTCGGATTGTATCCGGGTGTGCCGATTCGTTTCGGTTGGCCGAAGTTTTTGCCGTTGTTGTACGTCGGCCAGCGATTGCTGGTGTCCCATTTTCTCGACGCGTCACCGAGCGTCGTCGCTGTCGCTGTCGTGACGGTTCCTCGGTGCCAGAGATAATCGGTCCACTGTTCGCTGCCGATGCCTTCGCCGTCGTTATTGCCGTGCCGGTTGAAGCCGTTAATCGTCTGAACGGTGTTGCCGATAAACGACGCATCGTTACTGAAGTTGAACGACAAGCCGCCGCTGCAACAGCCGGTGTGCCGTTGGAGATCGGGCTTTGCCTGAAGATCGCGAGTGATTTCGTTGCCGATAAGCGCGCTATCTTGCCAACCGAGCGTGGTAAACCGGTCGTTGATATAGACAAATCGGCTGTTACGTATGAGGTTGTAGCGCCCAGCGCTCTTTTGGCGTTCTGGTGAGACGGCCTGTAGCGGAATATGGCCACGAAAATTGAAGACGTTCCGATCGAGCGCGAGGCGATTAATAAATTCGCTCTCAGCAATCAACAGTCGGCTGACAAAGTCAGATCCAAGCCCGTCGTTACTACCCATCAGATATTGAACCTGATGCAGAAAGATATAGTCAGCGGTTCCGAGATCGATGCCGGTTGCCCACGGTAGCCCCCGGAGCGCGGGGTTCGGGTTTTGGTGATTAATGTTTTCGATTGTCAGACTTGTCAGACCCGCGTGTCCGCCATCAGCGTCTTGGTTGAAGGTTAGGAGGCGCTTATTATCGGGTTGATCGACGCTGCCGTAGACCAGCCGGGTTTTCTCCTTACCGCTGCCGCGCACGACGACGCGTTGTTTGAGGCTGATCGTACTACCGGCGTTAAGATCAAGACGATAGGTTCCTTCTGGAACAAACACAACGCCACCACCGAGTTGGCTCGCAAGATCGATCGCCGCCTGCAACGCAGGCAGATCGTTGGCAACGCCGTCACCGATCGCCCTGACAATGAGGCGTCCATCCGTCTTGACGTTAATCGTTCGACTCTGATCGTTGATAAAATCAAGCTCCCGTGCCCAATTGACTCCGAGCCCGAGACTATCATCGGTGCCAGCGCGGACAGCCGATAACGGTCGGGTGGTTGCCACTTCTCCTGCCGAGCCGCCCAAACCGTTTGAGATAATCAGACGATAGTCGTTCGCTGGCGGAAGGTTGTTCGGTACGCGAACCGTAAGGTGGAGCCAGTCACCGCTGATGACCGGCGCTTCGTATCGTCGCCCGTCTCGCTCAAAATAGACACGACTGGCGCTGAAGCGCTTGGTACTGACCCGATCGGGAACGAGATCCCGACCAAAGATATCAAGCGTCTCGCCTGGGGCGACGTCTTCGGTAATAAAGTGGTTGACTTGAGGGGCGTTGATCAGTAGTTCGTTACTCTCAACGTTCTCAACCGACCCGACGGTTTGCCTTACCTTGACCACGCCAAGAAACGAACCGTCAATGTCTGCTGGGAGAACGGCTTGGATAAGCGATCCGCTCTGATTATTGATCGATAAGCTCTGTTCAGGCCCTCGCTGACCGGTGTTCGTAATGACCTGAAAAAAGACGCGCGCCGTCTCGTTAAACGAGCCGATAACGTTGATGGTGTCACCTGGCTCAACGCTAGTGTTGGTTCGAAAGACGATCGGGGCTCCGATCTGGGCGAGGTTGTTGTTCTCTTGGTCGCCCCGAAACCATAGCCCGGTCGCGACAAGGATCACGACTAACGCGCCGCCTGCCGCTCCGGCCAGAACGCGAAGGCGCTTTCGATTGAGTAGCTGTTTATCCATTTGTTTGGCGTGAGGACATACTTCTATTAAGGCCGAACCCGCGATACCTGTCAAAATCAATGATCAGGAGTCGAGCGTGGCTCGGCCGCTCCGGCGGAGGTCAGACAGCCTCACCAGGGATAGTTCGCTCTCGACGGTCGATAGCAAGTCAACGACCGGCGTTGGTCAGGCGTTGCTGCGTCGGGTTGAGCGGCTTATCGGTGCGGTGAGTGCAGCCGATCCAGCAGCACGGTCGGCGCTTGCCGGCTTTGAGCTCCGGGACGACGCGGGCGAGATGCTCTTGGCGGGTCTTTTCTTGTTTGACGAATTCGACCCAGCAGATCCACTCGTTGCGAGCGAGCGGTGTCAGGCTTTCCCACTTGGTCAGTGCCGCGTTGTCGGCGGCGAGGACTTTTTTGAGATCGACCGGAAGTCTATGGGCGGTCCCGCCGGCGATCGACTGTCTGATCATCTCCGTCTATTCTAGCACCTGGTAAGGGCTGACAACTAGCTTTGACGACCGCTTCGTTGATTTGGTGACGCGTCCGCTTGCGATCAGCCGAGCAACTGCTACGCTTCATGCATGGAAGAAAAGAAAATGACGTGCGAGTGCACCGATTGTGAAGCCCACGGCGATCACACGCTGCATTGTACTTGCGATCACGGCGTCTGTATCGATTGCGAGCATTGCGTAGTTCGACGACCGGCCGCCGCCGAGGCTTAGGCTAGGTCTGGGCGGTTTGATGTCGATCAACCGAAACGACTAAAAATCAAGAATATCGCCAAGCCACGATTCGCGCTTGCGCTGCGGTCGTCGGTGATGACGATCGTCGCTGTCGTCTCTGTGGCCGTGATCTCGAGGGGTCGGCGGCGCCTCTGACTCGAACTCTTTAGTACGCGATTGACCGTGCTGTTCGGAGAGCGACAACAGCTTGTCAAGCTCACCGCGATCGAGCCAAATACCGCGACACTTCGGACAGTAGTCGATCTCTACCCCGTGGCGTTCGCTCATCAGCAAGTTTTCGTTACAAACAGGACAACTCATAAGCAATCCCCTTTCTATTATTTGATTCTATCTTCTACCGTTGCGATAAGGAAGATCCTTTTCTTGAAACGGCCCCGTTGCTCGGCTTTCTTGAGGCGAATCTTCTCAAGCGCTGCCAGAGAATCGCCGTTGGCTTCGGCGTTGGCGATAACCAACTCCAGGATGTCGGCCAACTCTTCGAGCGTCCCGTCCGTTCGGTATTCTGCCACCTCTTCGGCTAGTTTCTTACGCAATTCGAGACGGTATTCTTTTTGCGGAAGGATCCGTATTTCAGGTTCGGCGCCGTTGGCGCGGCATATCTCTGGGATTTTGTCTCGCACTAATTTGTTATAGATTTTTTTCATTGCTCGATCGATGCGTTCGGTAACCGTTGATTGGCTACCAATGCGTACGGGAAAAAATACCGATCCCAACTTTCTTGGGTTTGGTCATATTGGTTGGTGCCGAAAAATGAATCGGCAAACACCTCTCGAATCCGCGCTAACTCCTTAAGAAAGGCCGTATTACGTCGGTCAGCGAGTGACCAATCGATCAACTCGAGCGCTCGCTCCGCGGCGGCGACTGCTTTTTGAGGGGCGGTCTGTTGCCACTTCAGCGCCCGTCCGATCTCGCTGCCGATATTGCCCAGCTGGTAGTGGATAGATTTGGTCTGCCAATCATGCATCGCTTACCAACTCCGCCACAATTGCTCTGATTTGTCGTTGGATCTTCTCGTCCTCTACCCCGCGTGATCGATTGTTCTGAGTGGGGCGAATATTGATCATCGAGTCAAACTCGATAAACTCCTCGTCGTTCGGACGGAGGTTGATTCCCCAGAGATTCGGTTGCGCTGATCTTTGCTCGAGGAGCAGCGCAACCACGTCGGCGTGCATGGATCCGCCGATACCCATCACGCCCTTCTCGATATCGACAACCGCCTTGACTAACTCTCCGGCAAAATGCTCGTTGGCTAGGTCTTGAAGTTGGGCGAGCGAAACCGGATGCTGCCGATCGATGAATCGCATAGGCAGAATCTACACGTCGCGTGTTGTTCTGTCGAGTTCTGATGATGGTGAGTTTGTTAAGTCCGGTTCAGGGGAGCTTCTCAAGCGACAAGAGGCTCGTCCACGTTAAGCCACCATCTGTAGAGCCCCAGACTTTAGCGTCAGCTCCAGACATGTACACAGTCTTACTGTTGGTTTTGCTGATCACAATCTTCGAAATACGTTGCTTGGGATCTTGGATGTTAGTGATATCCGTCGGAATCGCCCCCTTTACTTGCCAAGTCGCACCGGCGTTAGTGCTTTCAAAAATGCTTTTACTACCCGATTGCCAGGAATATCCGAGCATTTTGTTGCCGGTAGTGTCGCTTGGGTCGTAGGCAACTACGTCCATCGCCATACCGGATTTGGTCACGGTCTTACCCATGTCCTTGGAGTAGTAACTCTTGGACCCAGCATCGCTCATAATTGAGAAGTACATATGCTCAATTTTGGTTGGCGCAGCGAAGCTCTCTAAGATTGCTTCCCCGGTCGGAATACTCTTAAAGCTTTGCCACGTTAGGCCGCCATCTTCGGTGACTAAAATACCGAGTGCCTGCTCTGCCGCTGTTCGGCTGCCGGGCACGCCACTAAAAGTCGCAGTCGCAACGACCAGACGGCTTGGGTTGGCCGGGTCAATAAATATTTCTTGTCCAGCCGTATTCTCGGCCAATCCGGTTGGTAGCTCTTCCCAGGTCTTGCCGCCATTGGTTGTCTTGTAGACCAGGCCTTTTTTTAATAGTGATTCGGTTTGGCTCATTCCTTTTTGGTTGGAAGTGACGTAGTAGATAACGTCTGGGTTGGTTGGGTCAACAGCGATGCCGTGTACGTACGCATTGAGGCCGTCGGTGAGGATTTGGTTCCAAGTAGTACCTCCATCTGTACTCTCGAGCAAGCCACCGGCTTTGTTGAAGGCCGAAGTGATCGTTCCAAAGTCACCAAGCGCCCCAAGCAGTAAGCGCTCTGGGTTGGTGTCGCCGATGTGGGCGGCTCGGAACTCGAGGTAGCATGGTCGCCCCTCAGGCGTGTCTGAAGATTGAAAGCCCTTAATGCCCTTCGAGAGGTATTTCCAGGTTTGGCCGCCATCGATCGAGCGGAAGAAGCCTCGTTTCTCAACAAAGACACCGATGATTTGGTCGTTAGTCGGACTAACGGTCAGGGTGGCATCTGTTCGGTACCATTGATTGCTGTCGAGCGGTTTACAGTCGCCAGTCATGCCGACAAAATCTGAATTCTCCGATGACCCCGTTGCTTCAGTCCCGGTTGGGGAGTTAGTCGTCGATTTATCTTTTTTCGCGGTTATGGCGATTACGATCCCAATAACGATCAGGGTACCGACAACACCAAGAACAATCAAAAGTTTATTGCGCATGTCTTAACTATAGATACTTTCGCAAAATGACCAAGGTCGGTGCCACCATGGCCTTGACCCCCCAAGGCAAAAAGAGCCATAGACGAAACACCGATGCTTGTCACGCAGGGGTCGGTCTGTGCCCGGCACTGAATTCACTAGATTTATTTGCTCTGGAGGTCGGAGGATCGTCGCTAAGGCGACTAGATTCTCGCTCGCTACTACTCGCTTGAATCCGCACCGACAAAGCCTTCGGCTGGTCGGCTCAATCGTCTCCCAAACAAAACAAAGAACCCGCCATTAAGAAGATTTTTTGTTTGGCTCCGGAGGTCGGATTCGAACCGACGACCAATGCGTTACACGCAACCCACTTGTTTCCAAATGGCGTGGACCATCTCTTCAGCTTAGCTTTCGCCTTAGCTGTTGGGTGCATGGCCTCTGAACCTTCCCCGACCATAAGACATATATGACGTATGGAACAAGGCTCGGCTGCGGATTACCATCGCCATTCTCAGACTTTAGGCTTCCCGCAATCCTCCCAATGTTCACCGCGACGTTTCCCTCGCGGGCTGCAAATTAAGTCTACAGCGCACTGCTCTACCGCTGAGCTACTCCGGAATGTAAATAAGATGCGAAACTACAGTGAATTTTACCCTAAAGGGTTGTACCTGAACAAGCGCTCAATACCTATTTTAGCGCCGTCTGCGTACTTGACCTGTCTCCGACCGACTGCTAGAATTCGCGTGACTGCATCAGGCAGCCTTGCAGGTTTACATGAAGAGTATCCCGGTTTGTGTCGCGGCCATCGTCGCGTTCGTCCTCAGCCTGAGCGGTGTTGGTTGTGGTAGCCAACCGCCCAACGCCGACTCGGCTTCCCGATCGAAAGGCAACTTGTCTCAAGAAAAAGAGCCCAGTCCTCTTCCTTCGTCCAACACGGCGCAATCAACGCTGCCGAAGGCGCCGCCCGATCCGCATCAGGCCAAGCGCCGGCAGGTCATGAAGAAGGTGCTGGCCTCGGTCGATGCGGTGTTGAAGCGAACAGACGACGTCGAAGCTCGGCGAGTTGGGGAGTTGCTCCACCGAGGTTATATCCTCAGTGCGCCGCTTATCTACGAGGGGCAGTTGGCTGCGTCGCCAACGACCGTTCGGGGCGATCGTCTTGAGAATGAACCGTGGGTTCTGCTCGTCCCCGTCCTCAAAGAAGACCCGGAACCTTGGCGTAAGGTGTACGGGACGCATCGATCCGTCGCGTCGTATATACCGGAGGTTAACGCCATCGGTTTGGGTGATCCTGACCAGTTCAGCCTGCTCTGGCTCGGCGTACTGGCATTGCACGAAGGGCTCCATTGGGCGCGGTTTACCGCGTTCGGTCCACCGCCTCCGGATAGTGAGCTGGATCACTTCCTCGAAGAGGTCGAGGCGTACAGCATGGAGATGCGAGTGCTGGATGACGTTGGTGGCCAGCCGTATCAAAAGCTCGTTGCTCGTGTTCGCGACCAACTTGCTCCAGGGATCATCCTGGAGAGGAACGCACGGGGTTCGATAACTATCAGAGCCACGGGGACTCAGCAGGGCTACGACCGCGATCTCGGGAGCATCTTCGGTCCGCCGAAGTCGGAGACAGAACGCCTGATGCGGGCGACCGTATTGACGATCCAAGCGGTTTTTGCGGTCATCGATCAGCGCAACCTTCCTCTCGAGGAGTCGCACACGCTCAAGGCCCACTACCTTTCCGCTGTCGACCCGGAGCGATAGGTCGACACAGCCGTCGAGCCCTCAGCTTTCTGAGGGCTCTTCTTTTACTTACCGACTTTACGAGTCGCCGTTTGCCAGGTTAAAGTGGGGGAAGTAGGAGGGAAAACTGCAATCAATCATTCGTAAGGCTCATGTTTGCTGCATCTGGAGATATCAATAAATGCAGTCAATTAAAGTCGGAGTTTCTGGTTCGGCCGTTATCGCTGACAAAGAATCCGCTCGCAAAGCGGAACTGATCGGCTATCACCTGGCTCGCTCTGGAGCAATCGTCGTGACCGGTGACACGACCGGCATCCCAGAAGAGGCGGCGAAAGGGGCCAAAAAAGCTGGCGGTTTTACGCTCGGCGTTTCGCCGGCGCACAATTTTCACGACCACGTCCGCAGGTATAAACTGCCGTACAAGCACACTGATTTTGCGATCTACACCGGCTTTGGTTATTCCGGCCGCAACCTTTTATTTATCCGCGCGACCGACGCGGTGATTTTTGTTCATGGTCGGATTGGAACTCTGAACGAATTTACGATTGCTTTTGAAGATAAGAAGCCGATCGGCATTTTGACAGACTCGGGTGGCATCTCTGATGAGCTTGACCACCTATTAACCGTTGCCCACCGCGGTCGCAATCAAATCGTCTTCGATGATAACCCGAAGCAACTCGTTGAGAAGGTGTTGAAGATGGCTAAAGCCGACATCAACCGCATCGCCCGCGGCGCTCAAGGCTAGATGGTAAAACTTGGTTTTTATGGCGCGGCGGGTGAGGTAACCGGGTCAAATTTTTTAATCGAAACGGATAAACACAAGTATGTTGTTGATTGTGGGCTTTTTCAGGGCGCGGGTGAGTTTACCGAACTCAACGACGATCCGTTCGAGTACCCTGCCGGTGAAGTTGACGCCCTAATCGTGACCCACGCTCATCTTGATCATATCGGCCGCATCCCAAAATTGGTGGCGGAAGGATTTACCGGCCCGATCATCGGTACTAAGGCAACGCTTGAGCTAACGAGCTTGGTTTTGCGAGATGCGTACGACTTGGCCGAACGGCGCTACGAGCGCGACGGCAAGCCACTTATTTTTACCGAACCCGACCTGAAGCGCGCCTTAGCGCTCTTTCAGCCGATCCCGTACCGCACTCGTCACACCCTGTCTGGCGATGACGTCGTCACTCTCTATGACGCTGGGCACATCCTCGGCTCCTCAACTGTTCACTTAGAAGCTGGAGGTAAGAAGATTGTCTTCTCGGGTGATATCGGCCACGCGCCCAACATTCTGCTCCCTGCTCCAGAAGACGAATTTGTCGCCGATGTTGTCGTTACCGAGGGGACGTACGGCGGTCGCGAACGCGAGGACACCGTTGATCGGCTACAAGTGTTGAGGGAGTCACTCGAATGGGTGATTGAGCGCCGTGGCGTATTGCTTATTCCCGCTTTCTCGGTCGAGCGCAGCCAGGAGCTGCTCTATATGTTCAATCTCCTTTTCAACAAGCACCAACTACAACGGGTGCCGATCTATCTCGATAGTCCGTTGGCGATCGAAGCGCTCCAGGTATTTGAGCGTCATCAGGAACTGTACAAGCAAGAAGTCCAGCAGGTTCGCCGGACGGATGACGATATCTTTGATTTTCGAGGTCTTGTCTTGGCGGCAACGGTCGAAGACTCTAAATCAATCAACGAACAGGCGCCGCCCAAGGTGATCATCGCCGGGTCAGGCATGATGGACGGCGGTCGGATCCATCATCATCTCAAGCGCTATCTGAGTTGGCCCAATACGTACCTTTTGGTCGTGGGCTACCAGGCGCGCGGTACGCTGGGGAGCGAGATCCTTTCGGGCGTTGATCATGTCACGATCCTTGGAGAAAGGATTCCGATACGCGCCAAAATCGTCAAAGCCGAAGTTTTCTCCGGTCACGCCGATAACTCTGAGTTGTTGGATTGGCTCGGAGGGATTCGCTTCAACAAAGGGGGACGGATCTTCGTCGTCCACGCCGAAGCTGATCGCGCCGAGCTCTTCATCGACAACATCAAGCACGCCCTTCCTGATCTGACGGTTGAAGCACCAACCCTCAAACAAATAGTCGAGCTCTAATCCCTAGACGTCGTCTTGTTATCCACTTTTTCACATCTAGAAATATACCCGGGGTGGGTATATAAAAAATACATGGGGTATTGTGGATGAAGGCTGAACAACAGAAGAAGCTCGTTGGTCGATTACGCCGCGTTGCCGGCCAAATACGGGCGATCGAAGGATCGCTGAACGAGGACGCAGAAGTAGTGATTAACCAGCTGCTGGCCGTTGTTGCGGCGTCCAAGGCGAGTCTGCGTTTTTATGTTGAAGGAGAGCTGTTGAAGAAAAGTGAACTGTCGGCGCACGACAGGCAGCTGCTCGCTCGATTAGTGGATCGAATCGGCTAATAGTGAATATTGACTGGGGTGCCAACTGGGATGTTTTGGTAAAACCAGACGGATTGCTCGTGGCCGAGACGGATACAGCCGTGAGAGACGGGACGCCCTAGGTGTGAGGCGCCTTCGACGATTGTGTAGGCGGCGTTAAAGGCGGGGAGATCATGGATCCCGTAGCCCTCATACCCAGAACCATCAGGATTCTTGGCGAGCGCGTTCCAGTTGCGCATCCAGATACCAGGATAGAGACGAGAGCGCGCAAGCTCAATCTTATTTTTCACATAGAAGACACCGACCGGTGTCGGCGTTCCGCGTTTGCCGCTCGAGATGATAAATGTTTCGGTATTTGTTTGGCCATTCATAATATAGAGCCGTTGTTGAGTGAGGTTGATATCAACGTAAAGCCCCTCGAACAGCCCCGCGACGTAGCCCGGCGGTACGATCCGTTCTGTGAATGCGATCGTCTGAACTGGAACAGTAATTGGCAGCTGACTTGTGTCGATCTGTTCGGTTATTGTTCGCTTCACGCCGCTAATGAGCGCCTCGATATCAACTCGCTTACCATCCCTCCCCTGTTGCGTAACGGCTTGTGTGTCGGATTGGACAAGCCTTTCGAGCATCTTGACGTTAGCGCGCGCCGCAATCTTGTTGGTTACGTATACGCTCAGCGTCTCTTCGTTGATTCGCCACTGGAGCGCACCGTCGACAGGAGTATAGTCGATCATGGCGTAGAGGTCTGTTTTCGGTATGACGTAGTCCCGATTATCAATCCGCACGTAGATCGGTCGGATCGCCCGCTCAATTTCGGTTTTTGTTTGGATTACAGCCGCAGTCTGAATATCTGGCTTGACCGATTCGATAGTAAGAGCAGCGGGGAGAGCGGCGCCCAATGTAACTAGATGCTCAATCGAGCGGAAAACCTCCTTTAATCCGAGCGATTCACCGTCGGCCGCCGGTTCGATCACGAGCTCCCCGTTGTTGAGGTTTAGGTTCGCGTTGCGAGCAGTTGTCCGGATATTAAAGACTTCCTCAACTTTTCGCTGCGCAGTTTCCCTGTTGATCGAATACTGGAGCGCGATATCTTTCTGACTGAGGAACCGTCGCCAGTAGTGCGGATCGAGCCACGACCATCGACCGGTCTCGGCTATAATCTCAGTCATTGCCGGTTCGGCGACCGTGACGCCAAGGTCAGCCAGCGAGATGCTCGCTGTTTGGCTGAGGTGGGCAATTCGAACGGTTGTCTGCGCGATTTCCGCCTGTTTCTCGATGATTAATCGGGCTGCTTCTCCGTGTGGAAGGTTGCCGACCGACAGACCGGCTACTGTCGTTCGCGGCGACACTCGATCCTGATACGCATAAAAAGTGACGGCGGCGATCGCTGAGCAAGTTGATGCAAGCGCTATAAACGCTAGACTTGCCGTGAGGACCGTTTTCTTCGAAATCATTGACATAATATTACCCGAGATGTACCCCTTTTTCTTCTCCCGAGCTAGTCTATGCTGAGGCGCGCCAGGCTTGTCGGTCTGCTGGTTATGTTGCGTAGTCTTTCTTGAGATCAAACGCTCGCAAACCTTCGGCTTGCATCGAGAAAAGCTTGGCGTATAGCCCTTTCTTTTTCATTAGCTCGTCGTGACTACCCTGCTCGAGAACTGCTCCGTTCTCTAACACGATAATCTTATCGGCGCGCATTACGGTGCTGAGGCGATGAGCGATGACAATTGCGGTCTTGTTTTCCAGAAGTTTTTGAAGCCCGTCCTGAACGTACTGCTCGGATTGCGAGTCAAGCGCTGAAGTTGCTTCGTCAAGAATAACGAGTTGCGGATTGCGTAAAATCGCTCGAGCGATCGCGACGCGCTGTTTCTCGCCGCCCGAGAGTCGAACGCCACGTTCGCCCACGAGCGTTTCGTACTTCTCGGGGAGCTTGGCGATAAAGGTATCGGCGTGGGCGATCTTAGACGCTTTACTAATGTCCTGGTCGGTTGCTGTTGGGTTAGCGAAGCGCAAGTTCTCCTTGATAGTGTCGTTAAAGAGTGCGACGTCCTGCATCACCATGCCGATTAGCTGGCGAAGCGATTCTTGAGTAAAGGTTTCGATTGGTTGACCGTTGATGAGGATTATTCCGCTCGAAGGTTCGTAGAAGCGAAGGAGTAGCTTAGTAATCGTACTTTTTCCTACGCCTGAAGGTCCTACGAGCGCCGCAATCTCACCCCGCTTAATTGTAAACGAGACGTTCCGAAGAACCTTTTTCGTCTTACCCGGATATTGGAACGAGACGTTTTGAAATTCGATCGATTCGAGCGTCTCAATCGGAATCGCGTCCGGCCGGTCGGCGATAGCCGGTTCGGCGTCGAGAATGGTTGCCATACGACCCGCCGATGTCTCAACATCTCCGGTATCGGTTAGGATTCGGCTTAACGGCGCAATATTGCCACGGATCTGCTGGATGTACAGCGAGATCATTACGATGTCGCCGACGCTGTTGTGGCCGTTTACGATGCCCCACGCAACAATGGCGATCGCGCCGATAAACGTAGCAGCGTTCAGTACGCCCCGAGCGGCGTTGGTCTGCCACTCAATCTTTGACTGTTCAATGCGAAGGTTGCGGTACTCGTCGACTTGTTTCGTGTAGCGCACAAGGCGTTGTTTCTCCTGACCGAAACTTCGTACTGTTGAGATCTGGCTGAGTGTTTCGCCCATCTCGCCCATACCTTGCTCGGCGTGCTTCGACCATTCTTCTCTGATTGGCTTGGTCTTGATGATCCGATTGATAACGAGGAGGAAGTTGACGGGCACTGAAATACTGACCAGGAGGCCGACAAGTGGAACTTGGGTCCAGAGAAAAATGATCGCCAAAATAATCGTGATGGATACGCCCAAAAATCCGTCTGCAATCGCAAATGCCCACCGGGCGAAGGCCATCGTTCCGCTACTGATTCGTTCCATTATTTCTCCCGAGCGGTTCTTTTCGTAGTAGTGAACGGAAAGCGAAGCGAGATGGTTGAAGACACGCTTGCGCACCTCCCACATTATGTCGATAAACAGCAAGTCGCCGAGGCGTTCACCGATGTAGTCGAATAGCACGCCGACAAGACTGACTGCGATTAGGATTGATAGCGCGGCGGTAATCTCACTTGTGTTGACTGCAGTCCCTCCAGCTGCGGCAACAACACGGTCGAGGGTTACCTTGAGAAGGTACGGTGTGGCGAGGCCGACAAGGCCGAGCACGCTGTTAACAAGAACAACTTTAAGAAGGCGGCCCTTGTAGCCCGGAACCAACTCAAAAAGTCGCCAGATATTCTTCATCTGTGGGGGCGCATGGATTCGAACCATGGACCACCAAGGATGTTGCCGGTTGGCAACTC
Source organism: Patescibacteria group bacterium (assembly GCA_022843855.1). Lineage (GTDB taxonomy): Bacteria > Patescibacteriota > UBA1384 > 2-12-FULL-50-11 > 2-12-FULL-50-11. The sequence goes on along the minus strand of JALHMV010000002.1, from coordinate 8,445 downwards.
TTCATTTCATTGTGGGGGCGCATGGATTCGAACAATGGACCACCAAGGTATGTTGGCTTTCGCCAACTCTTCTTAACATTGTGGGTCCGCATGGATTTGAACCATGGACCGCCGAGGTATAAGCTCGGTGCTCTAACCGCTGAGCTACGGACCCACGTTGTTAAGAAGATAAGCTTGGTGCGCTACTGCGAGCTGTTTTTTGCGAGCAGGATGACTAGGTCATCGGTCGTTGAGCTACACCCCCTACAATGAAATGAACATAAGCTTGGCGCTCTTACCGCTGAGCTACGCTCCCGGGCCAAAAATGACTGACTAATTTTAGGCCTCTTTAGCGTAACACTCAAGCCGTTTAGTAATAGTAGGTAAGGTTGATGTCGACAATCTTCTTGGCCTTGGCGGTGCCGTTGGTCGAAACAAGGTAGCGTCCGCTCTCACCCTCGCCGCGAAAATCGAACATGACAAAGTTACTATCCTTTGACCACAGGAGGTTGCCGACAACTCGATTGAGGTCGGTGAGTTTTCTTTCGTTCTTACCGTCGGCGTCGCTGAGGTAGACGTTTGTCTTACCGTCGCGAGTTGAGACGTACGCGCGCAGCTTCTTATCCGGCGAGATTACAGCGCTCTCACGGTCGATGGCGGGAGCACTGATTTCGGTAGTCGTCGCCGTCCCAAGATCATACTCAAACCAGCGGGTTTTTCGCTGAGCGTCGTCGTAATAGTTGTAGCGCAGTTTGTTGCTAACGAATTCCATGCCGTAAAAATTACTCGTTGTTGTACTTGTCGCCACGGTTTTAATCTCTGTACCAGCGCTCGTGGCGTAATAGAGCTTAGGGGTTGTCTCCCCGGACTTTGTGCCGCTGAAGGCGATCAGTTTGCCGTCGGGCGAGAAGCTAAAGGAGCTTGAGTTATAGCCGGTAAATTGATGCGAAGTTTTCTTTACTACGTCGTAGGTGTAAATTTCCGCCTGACTGTAGTTGGCGGTGTACTGCGTGTAGCCGATAAAGCCACCGTCAGGCGACCAAAGGGCGTAACCGCCGGATGTTTCTCCGATCTTCGTCAGGTTTTTACCGTCTAGATCAACGATATACATGAATTCACGGTACTGATTTGGGTCGTTATCACGCTTGAGCCCGTCACGCGTCGAAGTAAAGAAGACTTTTCGTTGGTTCGGTCCAAGAACTGGTGTGTAGTCTTCGAAGTCGCCGATCCGGGCGATGAGCGCTTTCTGGTCGCTGCCGTCGTAGTTAGAGGTAAAGATGCCGCGCTTGCCACGATCACGATTAGACTCAAAGACGACTCGTCCGCTCTGGACGAGACTAATCTCGTCGAAGCTTTTTGTCTCTTTTTCAACAGTAACTTTAGTAGTGAAAGTGTTGTAGCCGTTCTTGCTCGCCATTAGATCGTATGATCCGAGCGGAACATTACTAAGCGCGTACTCTCCGGAATTGGTGTTGTAGATAGCTGAAATATCAGCAAGTTTGATGGTTGCGTCAGCGACAGCTGTCTCGGAGATGTAATCCTTTACGCTTACGATAATGCTCACTTTCTCAACAGGTGTTTCTTCAAGAGTAACTAATCCAAGATCGTTGTTGCCTCGTTTAAGCTTGACGACCTGGGAATACGGGTTGAAGCCTGTTTTTGTGATGCTCAGCGTTTGTTGACCACGAGGTACATCGGTTAAAGTTACGCGACCTTGTTCATTCGTTTCGCCGTTGATTCCGCCGATCTCAACTTGAGCACCGTTAATCGCGGTGTTGGTAGAGTCTTGAACGGAGACCGTTACGCTCGCAACGCGAGCAGATCCGATAATCCCTTGGCTAATGAGACCGAAGAGAAGCAGGCCGACAGCGACGATTGGCAGGACAATATAAAGAAGAAGTTTCTTACGGACTCTTAGATTAAACGAGAGGTTGAACGTTTTTTCTTCGGGCTTCGGTGGCTTTGGGAGCTCGAAATCATCCATTAGCTTCAGCCTGAATTCTTTTACGAGTGTTTGCAAGGGTGCTCTCGTCACCGTCTTGCGCTACAGTAGCAAGGGATGACACTTGAAGTCACTCAACGACTTATTGGGAAAGTAGCTGTGGTGCTACTGATTGTTTTTGCTGTTTACTCGAACGTGCGGTTAATTATCCGAAACAATACGCTGAGTGAACGGCTTGATCAGGCTAAGACCGAACTCGCGGCCCAAGAAGAGAAGAACGCCAAACTCAAACTGCTTATTGCCTACTACGAGAGTCCGTCGTACCAGAACGCCGAAGCGCGGCGGCGGTTGGGTCTGAAGTTGCCTAATGAAACTGTTCTCCAAGTCAAAGGCGTTGATTATACAAAGGGGGAAGAAGCTCTTGAGGACACAATATATAAGGAAGCTGATCCTGTGCCGGTGATGCCACCTTCTAACTTTTCGCGGTGGCGCGACTACTTCTTTCGCTAGCCACGCCCACTCGGCTGGTAGAAACCGACAGTTTTAAAGCGCTTCTGATGTGTGGCCCGAGAGGGGTGGGGAACGATTTCGAGGAGCTTGCTCCAAGAAACGGTACCTACTCTTGTCTGTGGCAGGGGTGGGGAACGATCCCACGACCTCGGCGTTATGAGTGCCGCGCTCTAACCAACTGAGCTACCCTGCCTAAAATTTCTTGGTAATTGTACCAAGCCGAAGCCCCACTATAAAGGATAAACAGTCGCCATTTAACAAAAACCCGGCCGAAAGGCCGAGTTCTTGTTTTGTAGCGCGGACAGGATCCTTAAAGCTCAGTCGCTAGCACTCCTTCGCTTGCGAACCCGCGACTTTGTCGCTGTTCGTATCCGTCCGTTATTACAAGTAAAGCCCGGCACGAGGCCGGACTTTACTTCTAGTAGCGGGGACAGGATTCGAACCTGTACCTGGTGGTTATGAGCCACCCGGGGTGCCATTCCCCTACCCCGCTAATTGAAGATAATACCTGCAAATTGGCAATAAATCTAGCCGATAGTGAGTCGTTCTACCTTTGACCGTTCTCTGCTTTTCGGTAGAATATGGTTCATGTCACCACGCAATCGTTTCAGCCGCCAAATTGTTTCGATCTTAACTATTATCTTTCTCGCTGTTATCGGGTGGGCGATTCTTTTGGGTCCCAACACCAGCCGTCCAGAAGAAGTCGGTATCTCAGCCATTGCAACGCAAGTGCAAGAAGGGACGATTACAAAGATTGTTGTCGAAGGTAATAAGATCACCGCGACAACCAAGGATGAGAAAGAGCTCGTTGCTTACAAGGAGGCGAGCGAAGGCCTGAAAGACTACGGTATCACCAGTGATAAGGTGACTATCGAGATTAAAAATCCAGATTCAGGAGCGATCTGGACGACGCTGCTTTCGATTCTCGTACCGTTTGGACTGTTGTTGCTTGTCTTGTGGCTGATGACTCGGCAAGCGCGTGGAGCGAACACCCAGGCGATGTCGTTTGGTCGCTCAACGGCTCGAGTTGCCGATCCGCAAAAGCGGACTACATTTCAGGATGTGGCCGGTCTCAAGAACGCCAAGCAAGAGCTCGCCGAGATCGTCGAGTTTCTTAAAACGCCGGAAAAATTCCGCGCGCTTGGCGCAGAGATCCCCCGCGGCGTACTCCTCTTCGGTCCTGCCGGTGTCGGGAAGACGCTCCTTGCCAAGGCAGTTGCCGGTGAGGCTGAAGTACCGTTTTTTACGTTGTCTGCGTCTGAATTTGTTGAGATGTTTGTTGGCGTTGGTGCGTCACGAGTTCGTGATTTGTTCCAAAAAGCGAAGCGCGTTGCCCCAGCAGTTATCTTTATCGATGAACTTGATGCGGTTGGCCGGCAGCGCGGCACCGGCCTTGGCGGCTCACACGACGAACGCGAACAAACACTTAATCAGATTTTGGTTGAAATGGATGGTTTCGATACCGACACCAACGTGATCATACTAGCCGCGACTAACCGTCCAGACGTGCTAGACCCGGCCCTGCTCCGTCCCGGCCGCTTTGATCGAAAGGTTGCGCTCGATGTGCCTGATCGCACCGAACGGGTCGAGATACTCCAAGTTCATACTCGTAATAAACCGCTAGCGAAAACAGTGAGTCTTGACGAAATTGCCCGAACAACGCCAGGACTGGCCGGTGCCGACCTGCGCAATATCGTCAACGAAGCAGCCATCTTGGCAGCGCGAGATAATCGAAAGCAGATCGAACAGAAAGATTTTCGTTCGGCGATCGAAAAGGTTATGCTCGGCCCGGAAAGGGCTAACCATATCATGGGCGACAACGAGAAAAAGATCGTCGCCTATCACGAGGCGGGGCATGCGATTATCGGTCACGCACTTCCCGAACTTGATGATGTGCATAAAGTTTCGATCGTCTCGAGGGGGATGGCGCTCGGATTTACTCTCTCGCTGCCGACCGAAGATCGCCGCCTCATTCCTCAGGCAAAGTTTGAACAAGAGATCGTCCAGCTCTTGGGCGGTCGAGCGGCGGAGGAGCTGATCTTTGATCAGGTGACGACCGGGGCATCAAACGATCTTGAACGAGCGACGGCCATTGCCCGTAGTATGGTTACAATCTACGGCATGAGCGCACTTGGACCGATCAAGCTAGGCGAACGCGAGGAGATGGTTTTTCTGGGGCGTGAGATGGGGATGCACCGTATGAACTCTGAAAAAGTGGCGGCTCAGATTGATGAGCAGGTAAGCCAGATCATTGCTCAGGCGTGGAAGAAGGCGCAGGCAATCCTGAAAACGGAGATTGAAACGCTGCATCGCATGGCGGCGTTACTTCTCGAAAAAGAGACGTTAGAGGACGATGATTTGCGTACCATCCTAGGGACGCTAAAAGGCACTCACGCTACGAGTGGCGGTGATTGATTGAGACGGGCACAATACAAGCATGGGGGATCAACTACCAACTCGCCAGTTGACGACGAGCGACCGACTCTTCTGGATAAGCGGTTGGGCATATGATTTCTCGAAAGTCGCAACGGTACTGCTCGTGGCCGGACTGTTTGTCCATTATTTCCTTGCAACCGTACTCATCGTTCGAGGTGAGAGCATGCTGCCGACCCATCAAGACGGCGAATTACTTATCGTTAATAAGTTTTCTTACCTCATCGACTCACCAGAGCGCGGTGATGTTGTGGGAATGTACTTCCCCGGAGAGACGCAGCGGCGCTTCATCAAACGAGTTATTGGTTTGCCCGGGGAGACGATCACGATTTTCCAAGGCAAGGTATTCGTCAATAATCAACCGCTGAGTGAACCGTATCTCTCCGCAGACGTACCGACGTTGCCCGACCAGAAGCGCTTCTTAACGGCCGGCGAGTATTTTGTTATCGGGGATAATCGTGTTAATTCAAGCGACTCACGTGCTTGGGGACCGGTTCCGGAGTCGTTTATTATCGGCAAGATCGCTGCTCGCCTCGCGTTGTTGTAGTATCAGCGGACTAACGGCCCACGCATCTCGGCTAGTAGCGCCGCCACCGTCCGATTGAACGACTCGAGTTCTCCGACGAACTCTGTCGTGGTTGACTCTTCGTAACTGATATACCAATCTGGCTTGACGATGACGACGTTACTCAGATCGAACCGTCGTGCCCATTCCTTGGTGCAGCCGAGGGCCACTGCGTATGCTAGAAATCGTTCAAACGTGTGATTGCGAGCAGCCTCCGCAGGCAGTGGAGTAGCTCTGGCGAGATACGCGCCGAAAGATAGCCAGCGTGTTCGCGCCAGTTGGCCAGCTGTTGTGTAGCGAACCAGCTTAGTGCTGTAGGCGATGATGAGACGGCAAACGATCAACGTCCCCGCGACCGGAAGAAGGAGATACGTCGACGCACCGGTGACTGCTACCCAGATGGCACACCCGACGGCGCAAAAATACATAACCAGGGCGATGAGCTTATACCGAACTCTCGTTTGGTGTGGGTTCTCCGCGAAATATTTTTTTTGAGTAATCACATCGTAGATCGCTTGAAAGGCGGTTCGGATCTGCGGGTTAAAGAGCGTCTCTCGGTTAAGCTGCTGAACGTGTTCTGTTGTCACTTTAGTATCTGCGGCAGTGAAGAGCGCTTCTAAGATGTTCCGTTCCCACGGCTCGAGATGATGGTCGAGCGGCTTGCGTCGACTGAGATTGTATCGGCCACTTTTTTTGACTATGACGATGTACCCGCGACTGCAGAGATCGATAATCATTGCGGCGATCTCTTGAGGGTATACCTTCTTATCTAGTAGGGCGCCGACAAGGAGTGGCGAGAGGTTGTCGGGTGGGGTGGACTGTTCGCTGAGTTGAACACGCTCCCTGATTCGCTGCCTGCTGAAGAGTACCAGCAGCGTTATAACCGCGATAAGCGGGAGTAAAAGACCAATCACCGCCCACGGAACAATTTCTAAGTTACTGAGGGCAAGGCGTAGCTCTTGGGTTGGCGTTAAGCGCAACACCGTGGTCGGCCAATGGGCGTTGAGGGTGACGATAGCCTTAGGGCCGGCCCGCGAGACAAGGGCGCTGTAGGTGCGGTTATCCGCTTCCGTCGTGACAATCTGACCAATCCCTCCGATTGCGTATACATTGCCAGTGAGTCCCGCCCCTGTGGCATCCGTTGGGAGCCGAAAGCGAAGGCGGATCTCTTCAACTGTCTGGCCGCGCTCTTCGATGATCGGAAGATAGATCTGATCCCTCTCCTCTAATCGGACAAGCTGAGTTGATACCTGGTACTCAATTCTCCATAGAGTAGCGAGCTGATTTCCTCTAATCTCGAATCGATTGTCGGCCCGACTCAGTGTGATATCTCTCTGCTCCACAACGGTTCCGTCAGCGATGACTGAAACATTGTGAGGTCGTCCCGATACCTGCCACTGTAATGGAGAGGGCGTGTGATGGAGGATCTCTTGTTGAACCATCAGCCTTCCGTTCTTGAGCAGCGCTGCATCAACTTCAAGTCTTGCGATTGATGCCTGCGAAGCCTGACTGCCGAGCGGGTAGAGGCAGGCTAGGATAACAACTTGTAGACAGCAAAGAATGAACTTACGATAAGGCGGCATGGATTTATCATATCGTACTAGTGGCTAATGAAGCGTGCCGTCAAAGCGTTTCTGACGAGTGCGGTTATTGTGATTGTCCTGATTAATTTGGTGCTTATTCTTCTTTACGGTCGTCAGTTTCAGGCGTGTAATGAAGGGAGCGGTCTGACGGTGTGCAGCGAGCTGCTTGGATCATCAGCTCCCGCCGACATTCTCACAATCAATCTTGTTGCTGTTCTCGCCATTGGCTTGTTGGGGTGGGCGATGTGGGTGTATCTACGCTCGATGCAGGGCGCTCGATAGGCGAGCCTTACCAGGTGTGTTAGGCTACAATTATGCGTCATTTTGTTTGGGCTGTGCTCATCTTGTCTGTGGCGACTCCCGTGGCTATTTGGTTCATACAGGGCGGTCGTGATGCGACGGGTCAGAGAGAGTCGGCGACGCTTTCCCTCTCTAACCGTCCGTCGCGGTTTTGTCCAGAGACTGCTAAAGTCGTTGCTGTCAAAACCGCCACACCAACCACCGTTCATTTTGAAGGACAAACGACTGTCAGACAGTGCGAGATAATATCGCTGCCAATCGATCAGCTTTCAGAACCAATCGAGTATCAAATCTTTGTCCAGATTGATCGTGCTCTTGCGTTCCGAGCAGTCGTGACTGGTCCGGTCCGAACACTCTCGATGCCGATTCAGCTTGGCGATGTTACTGGAGATAACACCATTAATGAGGATGACATTCGAGAACTCGAACGGGGCCTTGGTCAAGCCGAGCTTGCCGCTCAGCTCGATATCGATGGAGACAAAGAAGTGACGATTCTCGATTACGCGCTTGTCAGACTCAATCAGGGAGCTGGTGTCAGCCGTCCCGATGGTAAGCTTTGGAGCGTCTTATAGGGTGATGAAGTATCTTGGCGCTCGAGGATATATTGCACTCGCGGCGATCGTTACCGCTGTTCTACTGATCGGATCGGCGATTCTCCAACGACAGGTCTTTAGGGCCGGACAAGAGACAGCATCGCTGCGTATCTCGCCAGCCGATTTTCGTTTACTTAACGGAGAAACGGTTGATCTTGAAGTCCTGAGCGAGAGTAGCGCCCCCGTCTTTGCAGTTGGCTTCCAAGCCGACATAACGTTCAATCGGTCGCAGCTGGAATTTGTCGAAGCCGTCCCGTTGAACGGCTGGAAAACGCTCCGGCTCGAAGCGAGCAGTGATCGTGTGAGCTGGGTACTGACACCGCTTCTATCTGACCCGGCAGTAGCGCCATTTCTCGATACCCAGTCTCTTGGCCGCCTTCGCTTCCGGGCCGTCGGCGCGGGAGTGGCTACCGTCGGCTTTGACCAATCGAGAACTATCCTTGCGGCTACCGATCCAGCGACGGGAAATTTTGTCTATAACGCAGCGATGAGCGTTCAAAGTAGCTCGGGCGCCATCACTGGGGCGACCGAAGAGGCCGT
>JALHMV010000001.1 GCA_022843855.1 Patescibacteria group bacterium | reverse complement strand
AGTTCGCTCGCAGTCGAACCTCGGCCTTCGACCTGGGTCGCCCCACATTAGGCAAAAGAAAAGCCCGGCCATGAAGACCGGGATTTTCTTGTGGGCCATGGTGGGATCGAACCACCGACACACGGATTAAGAGTCCGTTGTTCTACCGCTGAACTAATGGCCCAAACCGATAGCTTTGATTATACCGAACGAGATCGCTATGATCCAGGTTTGCGCCTGGGAAAAATAAGCCGGTAGAGATAGATCGCCACAACAGCGCAGACGACTATGGTCGTGAGCGGGTCGATGATATGGCGAATTCGTTCATAATCCTGACCGAGCAAGAAGCCGGCGATCGCCAGAACCGATGACCACACCCCAGTTCCGATAGCCGAGAAAACCAAAAATGGAACGATTTTCATTCGAGTCAGTCCGGCTGGAATCGAAATTAACGATCGAACAGCGGGGATCAACCGGCCGAAGAGCACCGCGGTTCGGCTATACCGATCAAACCATTGGCGTGATCGGCGCAGGTCGTGGACGTCAACAGTCAACCACCGGCCGTGACGATCGATAAACGACTCGAGCGCCTCGTCTTTGATCAACTTTCCGACCCAGTAGAGAAGTAACGCTCCCAAGAGCGAGCCAACAAACGCCGAGACAACCACCAATTCGATACTGAGGCGACCTTGAGCAGCGGCAAAACCAGCAAACGGCACAACCAATTCCGACGGAATAGGTGGAAAGACTGTTTCGAGTAACATCAACGCCGCGATCGCTGGATAGCCACCAACGGCAATGAAGTCAATAATCCAATCAGCCATCAGCCGACCGATCGAATAAGTTCGATCAGCATCGACGATTCGGCTCCGCCGTTAATCGTCCGAAGCAAGTCACGAAGCGCCTCACCGATTATTGGAATACCGCCAAGTTGACCAACAAGCAGAGTTAAAAGGCCGACGACGATGGCGACGCCGATCGTCCCGCCTACGCCAGAAGCGAGGCCGATGAGGAATCCGCGCCAGACGAGCGGACCAGGGTGGTGATAAGCCTTATCAACAGCCCGGACAAGCCGATCAAGGTTGCGCATCCCCTCTTTCTCAGTATCAGTCATCTTCATACCTGCATTTTACCAGACAATCCGGCTATCGATGCGCTGCCAACGCAATCAGAAAAATTGCCGTACCGTGGAGCGCAAACGTCAGCAGCACGAGCCTGACGATACTGATTTTGGTCATGCCGAGCAAACTAAGACCGATCTCATCAGGGAGCGGCGTCGCGATGATAACCGCACCAATAACCGGAGCGAGCCAGGCAAAATATCGACTGTGCAGCACATTGACCGGTCGGTAGAGGTGCAGCATCTTCAGAAACGGGTTCATTTCAGCCATTAGTCGTTCGCGGATAAAGCGAAAGGCCAGATAGTCACCGAGCGTCGCGCCAAGAGCACCGGAGAACCCGATCAGTACCGGGTTAAGCTCTCCCGATACGACAAATAACGCGGCGGCGGCCGGAGCAACTGTAAATGTTGAGACGAAGAAAACTCCGATAACGAACGTCCCAAGATACCCCCAACTCTTAATAGGCGCGAAAAGCTGATCAAGCCAGCCGCTGTAAAGAATGAAAAGCGTGAGTAGTAAGCTAAAGAAGATAAGAAAGATATTCGGATACCGCCACGGACTCATACGTCTAGGGTACCCAACAAGTACGATCACATAAACAGCTGTGCCCTCAGCTGGACTCGAACCAGCGACCTTTGGTACCGGAAACCAACGCTCTAATCCACTGAGCTATGAGGGCAAAGTGACTGGAAGGAACGAGCCCGAGGAGCGAAGTGGATCGGAGCAAAACGACCGTCCACTGAGCTATGAGGGCAAAAAATCTTTAGACCGTACCCACAGTAGGATTCGAACCTACGACCTTCTGTTCCGAAGACAGACGCTCTATCCACTGAGCTATGTGGGCGAATGTAATGAGCACTCGTGGTTCAGTGGAACGACGTCCACTGAACGAGCATCCACTGAGCTATCTGAGCCTCCCTGTTATTTTACCGGAAGATCAGGTTGAGCGCACCAAGTCGGATCGGGTAAAGAAAAGCGGGCAGCACGACGTTGTGCTGCCCGCCAGGTGCCTAGAGGATTTCCTCTAGGGTGAAGACGAGCGGATCGTTGCCTTCGACACTGAAGGTGATGTGCGCCCCGGGACGAATGTCTTGGGCAGCCAGCCACTCGTACAGCGCGCAGCAGCTCGAGATCGTGGCCACGCGCTGAATTCCGAGTTGCGTTTCGATGCCGCGGTCGTTGAGCGAGACGTGCAGCGGGGCGCCGTTACCGGCATCGTCGGGGTCGTAGAACAACCACACTTCCCGCTGGCCAGCGACCTCAACGACCCAGATGTTGCCCGGATCAACCGGCCCCTCTCCTCTCCCTTGATTGGCCAACCAGTGGTTGAACGCTTCGTTGTCAGCGATCACTCTCTTGTAGATTGCGATCTGCCCACCGGCTTCGGCGATACCGAGGCTGACCGCATCCCGATCAGTCTCGTCGGCGAGACGCAAGTCCTGACGAACTTGAGCGAGCCTTTGACGATTGGCCTCCGCTTCACGCGCAAGCGTGGCAACGATGGCCTCGACGACGACGTCTCTGGCGAGAGACGATAACGATGGCAGTAGCGTTTGCATCCGTGCTCCTGTTAGGTTCTCCGCCGACGATCGCACCGTAAGCGGTTTATTATTATAGCGAAAAATCGAAAATAATGCACCAAGCTCGACCATTCAAATCCAGGACTATTTAGCGTAAACTACCTGAGTACGGTGGCTGTAGCTCAGTTGGTTAGAGCGTCTGGTTGTGGTCCAGAATGTCGCTGGTTCGAATCCAGTCAGCCACCCAAAAGAGAGGCGTATAATACGGTTATGGAAGAAGTGGGTCAGGAAACACTACAAAAGAGCAGCCACCACATCAGTAACTCCGCCGTCCTTTTAATCGCCAGGCTTGTTTTTGGGCTTTTTTGGTCGAAACATCCTTTGCTGCTCTAATCTTTCTGGCAAGCAGTAGTCCGCTAGAGGGTTACCGCTTGGCGGCCCTTGGTGTTTTGTGGTTGACTCAAACATTAAAGTTCTTTGTCGAAATCTGCCTAGTTCTAACAATCGTTATACCGTGGGCTTCAACGCACTATTATATTACCGACAGACAGCTCATCCGATACGTGGGAATTAGTCGAAGAGACGAAACGATTTTTGATCTTGAGAACCTTAAGAGCATCGAACTTCATCAGGGATGGTTTGGCCGCTTGTTTAATTACGGCAATATTCTCCTGACTTTCTCATCATCCGGGTACACGGAAAAGACAACGTTGTTTGGCGTCTACAACCCCAAAAAGTATGAACGCTTCTTAAAAGAGAAGCTTGGCCAGCCTCAAAACAATTCTTAGCGGCTAGACTTGGCGCGCTCTGAACCGTTAAGAATCTTTTTGCGAAGTCGTAAGGATTTTGGCGTTACTTCTAAAAGCTCGTCGTCTTCCAAAAAGTCGATACACTGCTCCAGGCTAAAGATCGTTGGTGGAGTGAGAACAATCGCGTCGTCCGCTCCCGAAGAACGAACATTGCTCTGCTTCTTTTCTTTTGTGACGTTAATCTCCAAATCGCCCTCACGTGAGTTTAGGCCAACGATCATCCCTTGGTAAACCGGTGTCTGCGGGTTAATAAAGGTAATGCCCCGCGCCTGGGCGTTGTTGAGACCGTACGAAACAGCCACGCCCCCTTCGGAGGCAACTAGGACACCGTTTCGCATCTTTGGCAGCGCCGCGCCGACTGGATCGAAACGCAAAAACATCGAGTTCATAACAGCCGTGCCCCGCGAAAGCGTCAGCAAAACGTTACGCAGACCCAGTAAGCCGCGGGTTGGAATTTCAAACAAAAGTCGTGTGGTCCCGTCTTCATTTTCGGTTTGCGAGAAAAGCATGCCTTTTCGCTTACCCACCTCGCCAGTAACGGCACTGGAGTATTCGGTAGCGACATCGACCGTTAGCTCTTCGACTGGCTCAACGCGCTGACCGTCGATAACTTTGGTAATTACTTGCGGCTTGCCAATTTGCAGCTCAAAACCCTCACGGCGCAGTGCTTCGATAAAAACAGATAAGTGGAGTTCGCCGCGACCAGAGAGGATGTACTCGTTGTTTTCGCCCTTCTCCATCTTTAGGGAGACGTTGACTTCAAGTTCTTTGAGGATTCGCTCGTAAATCTTTTGACTGGTGAGCTGCGTACCTTCCTTACCGACGAACGGCGAGGTGCTCGCGGCGACGGCCATCTTGAGCGTTGGCTCGGCGATCGCAATAGTTGGGAGCGCCTCCGGCGACTTGGCATCGGCCACGGTCTCACCGATCTTTACGTCAGAGAGACCGGTAAGAGCCACGATATCTCCGGTCGTAGCCTCTTCAACTACCGCCCGCTTGAGGCCAAGACCCGTATAAACACGGTCAATCTTAGCGGTCGAGCGCCACCCGTCGGGAGTGCCGATCGAAACTGCTAGACCTGGTCTGGCGACACCGCGTGAGATCTTGCCAATTGCGTACTTGCCTTGGAAATTGTCCCAATCAAGCGCAGAAACCAACATTTGAAACGGTGCGTCCACCGATCCGTTGGGAGCGGGAACGTGATGCAAAATCGCTTCAAAAATCGGAGTCAAATCAGCATCACCAGCAATTTCTTCGGCGGTTGGTTGATGTGCCCAAGCCTTTCCGTCGCGACCGATCGCGTAGTAAATGGGAAATTCGAGCTGAGCTTCGTCGGTCGCCAGATCCAAGAATAGATCCGCTGTTTCACGAATAACTTTATCAACCTGAGCGTCAGGTTTGTCAATCTTGTTAATAACCACAACTGGGCGCAGCCCCAACTCGAGTGCTTTTTTCAATACAAATTTAGTCTGGGGCATCGGCCCTTCTTTGGCGTCAACAATAAGCAGCGCGCCGTCAGTCATGTTGAGCGTGCGCTCAACCTCGCCGCCAAAATCAGCGTGACCCGGAGTGTCAACAATATTAATCTTGGTGTCGTTGTAGGTAACGGCCGTGTTCTTGGCTAAGATTGTAATACCTCGTTCACGCTCCTGGTCGTTAGAGTCCATGATCAGCTCCTGGCTCATGACTGCTTCGTTTTCGCGGAAGATCTTTGACTGCTTCAGCAATCCATCAACCAACGTTGTTTTTCCGTGATCAACGTGAGCAATAATCGCAACATTTCGGATGTTCATTATGTGCTGCTCACTTTCTCGCTCTTCGTGCTCAAAATGATCGCGACGTTACGGATATTCATCTTAGGAAACGAATGTTAGGGCCGTACCTTTATTATTTGCTCGACCAGTTCGGCCGATGCGGTGCACATAGTCTGCATAATTCTCTGGCGCTTCAAAATTAATAACGTGTGTCACATTAGGAATATCGAGACCACGAGCAGCGACGTCAGTTGCGACCATGATTTGCGCTCGGTCGGATTTGAAATCATTGAGCGCCTGCTGTCGCTGGGTTTGCGATTTGTTGCCGTGGATTGAGACCGATGTAAAACCACGCTCAGCCAAATTCCGATGCAACTTTTCAACGCCGTGTTTGGTGCGACCAAAAATCAGCACCTTTGTAAACTCCGGCTTGATGAGCAGCTCGTGCAGGAGCGTCATACGGTGAAACGAATCGGTATATCGGATGATATCTTGGTCGACGTTGACCGATGTCTCACGTTTTTTGACCGCGACAGTAACCGGTTCTTTGAGAAACGAATTAACTAAGCCTTGGACTTCACTTGGCATCGTTGCCGAGAAAAAGAGCGTCTGTCGATCCGGCTGAAGCTCGCTGACTAAACGACGGAGATCTTTAATGAAGCCCATATCAACCAGTCGGTCAGCTTCGTCAATCACTAAATTTTGAACGTCGCGCAAAGACAACGTCCGCTGACCAAGGTGATCACAAAGACGACCAGGCGTGCCGATAATGATTTGCGGCCGGCGGCGGAGCGCCTGAATCTGTGAGCCGTACCCACTTCCACCGATACAAATCGCACTCTGGATATTGAGACCGGCCGAAAACGCCTTGAGTTCGTCACCGATCTGAACCGCCAATTCCCGAGTCGGCACAATAATAAGCGCTTTCTGTGCAGGGTCGCGTAACATCTTGTGCAATAACGGCAAGAGAAATGCTGCTGTCTTGCCCGTACCGGTATCAGCCAGACCGATTACGTCTTTGCCCGCCAACACGTGCGGAATAGCTTGATCCTGGATTGGTGTTGGATGAATATATCCGCGCGCCACAACCCGCTCGACAATGTGCGTGTTGAGTGAAAAATCACGAAACGTGTGCGTTGATTGATACGGCGCTTCAACCGGCAAGTCGGCGCTCTTGTTAATATATTTGTCGGTTGGGGTTACGGAACTACGTTTTGACGAGCTGCCGCCAAAACCACGGCGACGCCCGAATCCACGGGCACGACTACGAACATTGCTATACATATTGAATAACAGCCTTTCTACTGTTTGGAACTCCCGAACAGTAGTGCCGCCTGACGAACGAGTGGGGCCACAATCCGAAAGTTTGTTTGTGGCTTTAGCGCATACGAGCGCATAAAGTGATCCAATCGTACCAGATTCCATCGGAAAGATCCACTCCTGACAAGAGTTCTGATACGCTGGTGGTATGGAGGTTCCTCGCACTCACTCGTCACTGATTCGTAATCTCTATTTCTTGATCGGCGTACTGGCAACGCTCGCCTATCGAGCAATCGGCGTCATCGATGACACAATCGTTATTAAGATCCTCTGGTATTTTGGGACGATTGGCTTTGTCGTCTACTTTGCCCACCGATACGCTACTTCCGAGCGCCGGAGCAGACTAATCACTGAAAATAACCTGGAGGCTAAGATCAACCGAGCTGATGGCCTGAGCGAACTCGACAAAGCGAGTATGGAGTATATCTTTCACACCCTTCGTTCGAGTAAAGAGAAATGGAACTCGGTCGTGATTTTTGCTTCGTCCATCATCGCATTACTGATCGGCGTATATATCGACTTCCTCTCGAAAAGCTGAATTGTTCGACCATCACACACTTGACAAGCATCACGGCTGCGATACACTAGCTTTCGTCTCAAGTAAGGAGGCAGATTAGTATCCTACAAGATACCGTTCGATTTCTTCAACATAAAACCCAAATCCTCGCCCGTTATGCCCGTCCGTTGATCGCTCGGCTTGCCGCCAGCGTTCAAACGATCAGCGCTGCACTGCAGTCCTTCTTACGTTTGCCCCGTATCAAGAAGATACGAAAACTTGTTCGTGCCTACTCGACGCAGCTGGGCTTCGGATCGTTTATACTTATTTTTCTAACCTTCTCTGTTGGGGAAGGGCGAGCGTACGACCCAGAACAACTGACGGCCACAATTAGCGACGAGATGGTTGAGAACGGCACCGGCAGCGGTTTTGTCGGAAAGCCGCAGGTTATCGGCCAAACCGTTTTGACTGGTGAGACGCAACTAGCCATTACTCATATCGTTGAGCCCGGGGATAGCTTGCTCTCGATCGCCAAGCGGTATAGTACCAACGTCAATACGATCATTGAAGCAAACGGTATTAAAACCGTCGACATTGAAAAGATCAAAGCGGGGACGGCCCTTGTCATTCCGTCACAAGATTCGGAGAATTCGCTGGCCTGGCTCAACGAACTGAATCAGCTCAAAGAAGAAGAGCGCGAACGAGCGCGTCAGGCCGAACTCCAGCGCCTCGCCCAACAGCGGCGTAATACCGCCGCCTCAGCTCGTCTCCCCCGGATCGCCAGCACCGTCGGTAGCGTCGACGTGCTTGGTGTCTTCCGTAATCTCAGCTGCGGGACGGGTTATAACGGTCAGTGCACCTGCTACGTTCAGCATAAAATCCCCGCCTTCCGCAGTTTCGTCTGGGGTAACGGCGGTAATTACCTGGCCAGTGGCCGGAGACACGGATTTAAGACCGGTTCAACAGCGGCGGCTGGCGCAGCCGTTGTAACAACCGAAGCTCGTGTCGGCCACGTCGCTTTTGTCGAGTCCGTCAACGACAACGGTACAATTACCATTAGTGAAATGAACTACGTCCGACCGTACGTCGTCAGCCGGCGAACAATCTCGACCAACTCCGGCGTGATTCGCGGGTACGTTTACCCCTGGCGGTAATCATCTCTATACGCAACGGGATCGCTTGAAATTTTTTTGATTTGAGCGGAAAATTGGCCTGCATTCCCGCAGACGGTGGAAAAATGCAAATCCGCACATTGACTCTCTTCGTGTGGCTGATGTCCTTCGTGATCGGGCCGGTGCAAGCCCATCAGGAGACACCCGACCCGCTCATCATACTGAGCGAGCAGATCATCACTGCTGCGTTCAAGGAGAAGGATGGCATCGACCGCTTCATCCGTCCCGACCCACCGACCGAAGACGAGAGCCCTCGCGTCGCCGCGATCAAAAAGTTCGGACGAGGGTTCTGGTACATTACCGAGCAACGTGCTGCTCGTCCCGGTAACGTTTGGTCGACGATCCAGTCTTCTGATTTTCGACTGGAACGGGTCATCGGCCCAGACGGAGCACCAACCGACAGCGTTCTCGTCATCCTGAAAGCGCCCGGCACTGCCACGTTCACCAAACTTGACGACGGACGACGCTACGGCACTGTCCGCTGGACGATCGAATATACCCGCTCGGGGAAAGCAGTACTGATCGAGTCTGTTACCCAGGAGTTTGTTGACCCCCGGCCAAACGGCCGGGGATTACTTTTGTCCACGGTACGCTTAAGATAGATGATATGCGACGAAAAAGTTTTTTTCGCAACTTCGTCTTTGGAGCCGAAGACGGGCTAGTGTCAACGGTTGGCCTACTCTCCGGCGTCTCGTTTGCGGGACTGGCCGCCCGCGAAATCATCCTCAGCGGCGTTATCCTCATCATCGTCGAAGCGATCTCGATGGCCGCCGGCGTGTATATCTCTGAGGATACGGAGAAGGAAATTGACCCGAGCGAGAAAGAGAATCAGCTCAACGACGCCGCTGTCATGTTTTTTTCCTACGCGCTCATCGGTATGATCCCACTATTGCCCTATATCGCCCTCGACGACACCAATATCGCTTTCTACTGGTCAATTATCGCCAGCTTGATCGCCCTTTTTGCTGTCGGCCTGGTGAAAGGGTTTTTTATCCACAGCCATCCGTTAAAAGGAGCGCTCAAAATTACGGCCATTGGTGCCATCGTTATCGGAATAGCCGTCTCGATCGGTTCGCTGATCAGTCGCTGGCCGTAAGAACAATCGCAGCGCTCTATGGTACAATCAGGCCGTCCGGTCAGAGGTACATATCATGGTCATCGCCTGTTTGACGCTCTTTTTGTTTCAGCGCTCGTCGCCACAGTACGTAGTGTGGTCAACCCATCGAGCCGCGATAGCCTCTCTCGCCGGTGATCCCGATACTGCGATGTGGTTACTTCGGCCGCTTGATGCCCGGGTCGGTCGCCAGGCTGGTATCACTCTCAGAGAGATTAGAGACGCTCTAAAGCGATCGGAGAGCTACGGCTTGACGAATGTATGTGATATGAAGCTCGTCGCTGTTAGCTACCGGCCAGAGCCCAGCCATCGCGGGAGCGTGTTCAGAGCCTATACTGCAGGCGTCACCCTGCGGGCGCAGTTCGTCGAGGCATCGGGAAAAGTCTTCGCTACGGCGACGTTCCTCTTTATCTACCGTCGTCGCAGCGACGAGCAATGGTCCCTCACCCACAGCAAACTCTCAGACTGCTCGCTCCCCTAGATAATGGACGCCAAACGGCGTCCCTTTTTCTTTCCAGTCCTCCGATCAGGGTGCTGATATGGTGATCCGCTCGAGGCGGCCAGCCGTTTCATACCTCTCCCTCGCTGACAGCGGTCAGTCTTTCTGCTATCGTATGCTCGTTACGCAACTGGAGAACACGATGACCGGACTGATTATCGCGCTGGTGGTGTTGCCACCGTACCTTTACGTTACCAACGCGACCGCGCTGGCCCGGACCGAACCGACACGAGCAGTTGAGGTCTTTCGGCCGTACAACGACAGCAGTCGAGCAGAAGCGAGGGCGCTCGTTAGAACGCTCGGTCGACTCGAAGAAACTCGTCGCGAGCACGGGCTGATTCGGAGCGATCGATTTGCGTTCGGTGTAAACGCCCTTCTGATCGAGAGCGGGGGATACGCCCTCCCGCCCCAGGGCGTGCTCTTCTCCGCCGGCGACAACGGACCGACACCCGTTATGCCCGTCACGATGCGGATGGAGTTCAAGACCGCGACCGATGCAGTCGTCACACGCTGCACGATTCTCTTCGTCTATATGTACGATAACGAAGGGAAGGGCTGGCGCTTGATGGACATCGAAGTCCTCACTGATCACTAGCCAGACCGACCCAAAGGGGGAGCCGCCAACCTGCGCCTCCCCCTTTCCTTATCCGATTAGCCTCGGGACTAAAATCGGAACGTCCCAAACAGACCGGCTCGAGCCCGGCCGTGAGCATCAACACCGGCGGTGAGCTCAAAGTTATCACCAAACAGTTTCGCCCGCAGATCGACGCTGTCGATCGTAAAGTTCCAGCTGCCGTTGGCCGTACCGAGACCGCCGCCGACGCAGAGCGAGTACGACCCGTTGCTGCTCGTGAGGTTGAGGACATCAAATTTCAGGCCCTCAAAGGTAAGGTTTGAAGGCCAGCCACTGAAGGCCGGCTGAAGCCCTGTCAACAACGTCCACTGACGACCGTTCGTCACATCGTGCGGGTCGCCTCGATAATGTTGATCCTTCTTCGGCAGAGTCAGGCCTTCGTAGAAGCTCTTGGCTAGTAAGGTCACCGGATCGAGAACGCCTGTTTGGATCTTGGCGTAATTGATCGGATCGTTAAAATTGGTACTCAGACCGTTGGCGAAAGCGTCAAGTACCTGCTGAGCCTCCTGGCGAGTCACCGCCCGCCCGTCGATAACCCGCAATAGACGTCTCAGGGGCTCGTAATAGGCGCTGGTAACGTCGTTGGCCAAACGCCGCAGCTCTGCATCGAGCGAACCCTTACTTTCGCCGTCGGCTCGGGCAACGGCAGCTTGCTGGGTCGATTCGGTCACTGCGTCATGAGCCGGAGGAAAGTCTTCGTCAACTCGACAGACATCCTGACAGACCTTCGGTACCCGGCTGATACCGGCGCCGTTGTCTTCCGACTCGCTGCCAAGCGGTTCAACCTCGACCTCATCAAGACAGATCTCGGGCTTGTCGCTACCGCCGTTGCCGCCACAATCGTTTTGATTGATCGCCCCGTCGCCGTTGGCGTCAAGCGACTGAGCGACCTCATCGCACGGCTCTTCAAGCGCTACTTGCGCCCGAAAGTTTCCAGTCTGAGCGATAATCGCAAACACCGTCGTCAGCGAGAGTAGTATTACTCCCGCGTATATTATCAATTTTCGAGTAGTCATCCCCTCCTTCATCTTTCTCAAGAATCACCCAGTCGTTGAGCGATGTCAAGAAGCCGCGCTGGCGGAAACTAAAGAGTTTTCCTACGTGGTGGCGCCGGAGAGAATCAGCCGAGTGGCTGTTCTCTCCTTCGACTGAACTTTTTTCGTAGCCCGGGAGAGAATCAGCCGAGTGGCTGTTCTCTCCTTCGATCGAACTCGAATAGCGCCCCCGGAGAGAATCGAACTCCCAACCACGTGCTTAGAACGCACTTGCTCTATCCGTTGAGCTACGGGGGCATAAAACAGCTGGATCATACCAGCTTAGCCGGCAAAAATCGACGCAGCGAACGAGGGTTTACACAAAGAGCGCAACGAGGGTTGAGACGCCAGCGACGGTCATAAGCGCTACTACTCCCCAACCGATTGCCGTCGTCAACGGCCGATTAACTCGCCCACCCATCAACTTGGGGTTGCCGCTCAGCTGGACGATCAATACGAGCACGATCGGCGCGATCAAGCCGTTGAGAACGGCCGAGTAGATCAGCGCTTTCATTGGGTTGAGTCCGACAAAGTTGAGAGCCAACCCGAGAAGCATCGAAATAATAATGACGCCGTAAAAACCGTGCGCTTGCTTGAGTGTTTTGCCCAAACCCGCGCGCCAGCCAAAACTCTCGCTCAACGCGTACGAGGCCGACCCGGCCAACACCGGAATGGCTAGCATTCCGGTTCCGATAATGCCGATTGCGAAGAGGAAAAACGTCGCCTCACCGGCAAACGGACGCAACGCCTCAGCCGCTTCAGCGGCTGAACCGATCTGGGTAATCCCTTGCGGAAAAAGGACCGCGGCGCAAGCGGCGATGATGAAGAACATCACGACATTAGAGAGGAGCATGCCGGACCAGACATCGACGCGCATATCTTTCACTTCCGCGTCGGTTGCGCCCTGCCGTGCAGCCAACGTCGTTCGCCCGATGGCGATTTGCTCCTCGACTTCTTGAGATGTCTGCCAAAAGAAAAGATACGGCGAGATCGTCGTTCCGAGTATGGCGCAGATCAAGATAATCTGCTCCTGCGACCAGGTAATACTTGGAAGAATAGTCGCTCGGCCGACAGCCGCCCAATCCAAACCGGCCAGGATCGCTGAAAAAATGTAGGCAAGCAGAACAAAAGCCAGATACTTGAGATAGCGAGCGTACTTCTCGTAGGGCGTAAATATCTGCAGCAGCAGGCAGACAGCCGCGAAAAGAACAACGAGAAAACTGAACTTGAGATCGGGCAGCAAGAGCCGCGTTCCCTCAGCCATCGCTCCGAGATTGGCGCCAATATTGAACGAGTTAGCCGCTAGTAGTAGAACTGCCGTCAGGTAGAGCACCTTTCGCGAATAGTGGGTCCGAATATTGGCCGCCAAACCTTTGCCGGTTACCAGACCAATTCGAGCACACATCTCCTGGACCACCGACATCAATGGAAACGTAAAGACTGAGAGCCAGAGTAGTTGATTGCCAAACTGCGCGCCAGTCTGTGAATACGTCGCGATACCCGACGGGTCGTCGTCAGATGCGCCAGTGGTTAAACCAGGTCCGAGCGACCGCCAAAATCGCTTGGCTTTTTTGATCGATCCCTGACCGGGCAAGTCATGGAGAATCTTTTGAGTCGTTTCGATCGTTTTTTCTACCGCGATGGCCGGAGCGTCGGCGATTTCCTCCACGATGTCTTTGCCGGCCATAGTGCAATTAGTGTATACATTTCCGATACTTTCACGCTAGACTGTGGCCATGGTTACCCGTGAACAGGCCTTCAAACTTCTGACCGATAACGTCAAGAACGATAACTTAGTTCGTCACTGCCTGGCGGTCGAAGCGTCGATGCGGGCCCTGGCCAACTACTTCCACGAAGACGAAGAATCGTGGGGCATCGCTGGCTTGCTGCACGACGCTGACTGGGAAGTCACTCGCGACGCACCAGAAGAACACGCCAAGAAAGTCGTTGAGTGGCTGGAAGACCTCGACCTCGGCGACGAGACGATCAACAAAGCGATTCTCGCCCACAATCACTTTCACAACGGTCACAACCCGCCCCAAAACACAATGGAGTGGGCACTCTTTTGCTGTGACGAGCTAACCGGCCTCATCGTCGCAACAACGCTCGTAATGCCAAGCAAAAAGTTGGATGATGTCGCAGTCGAAAATGTGATGAACAAGTTCGGCTCCAAGTCATTTGCTGCCGCTATCGACCGGGAGCAGATTCAGATGTGCGAAACCGAGCTCGATATCCCCATTGAAGAATTTGTTGGCATCGTCCTTGACGCGATGAAAGCCAAGTCAGAAGAACTCGGGCTATAAGAAAAAACCACCATTGCTGGTGATCTTTTCTTGGTGGCCTTGATGCACTTTCTTTCGAACACCTTCTTGGTTGGCTAGAGCAAATTAGACAGGGTTTTGAGAAGAAGGAGGTGGAGGAAGAAGATTAGAGTAGATCAAGGGACTTAATTTTTAAGACTTTCATAATTCCTTGGAGTTTCTCGAAGGAGGGATTCTCTTCGCCACGCTCGATTCGAGCATAGTAATTAACATGAAGGTCGGCCTTCTCGGCAACGTCGGCTTGCGTCAAACCTAAGTCCTCACGCACCCGTCGAAGTTTTTCGCCAAGCTCTTTCCGACTTTTTCCAATCTTACTACTAGCCATATACGGATATTATAGCACCGCTCCCTGAAAAAACAGTTCACCTTTCGCTAATCATTGAAAGAAGGGGCTTTTTCTATTAGGTTTGGTAAAGCAATATGCAATACAAAAAGTGTCCGAAATGCCGAGGAACAATGATTGGGATCAAAGACCGACCCTCTTTTTACCGTTGCTCCCAATGTAATTACGAGGCCAAAACTAAAGAAGAAATTGAGAAGCTCGAAACCTATAAAATAACGAAATAAACCTTATTTCTCGTGTTTTTCGAGTTTTTGTAGGGCAATATTCCGGTATTTAGTAACGGTTTGGGACGATATCTCAAAATCTTTCGCTATTTCCTTCAAAGTATAGCTCCTACCAGTCAAACCAAAGTACATGGTAATAATTTTCTGTTCGCGCGGCGACAGAATAGAAATCAGTTTGCGGTCGTATTCAAATAACGGTTTCATTGTTTATTGGGGCTTAGTTATATCTTTAATATTCGATTCATTCATCTTCCACAAACCGCCTTCGCGCATTAGCGTCCAGGTCCCTTCAAACTCTCCGGTCTTCCACTCCCACGGATTATCTTCTTTTTCTTCGGTAGCGTAAAAGTGAACCTTAATCGTATTGGGTTTGTCAGTTAACTCAACAGAAACAAGGCGAATGAATATCGTTCGATCCAGCCCTTTCTGCCAGCTTTCAAACGGTAACTTGGTTTTTCTAACAGAGGCGTAGAAGTCATAAGCTTCCTGCAACGCGCCGCCGCCTAAGGTCGTGTAGTATTTCGCTACGACCTCGGCTTGCTCGGATGGGTAGTTGAGCTGGATTTCTTGCGGAGTAGCGCCCTCGGCCGTTTTAATCATCGCCTGGATGCGATCGTTGAGCTGGGAGTACTCTATAGCGAAACCGACGTTTTCCTGCCCCTGGAGGGTCTGAGTGTTCATGCCGACGACTTTGCCGCAGATATCAACGAGCGGTCCGCCAGAATTACCGGGGATGATAGCCGCATCAGTCTGAATAAAGCGACGATCGTCGTAATCGTCTAGTGTTAGAGCCGAAACAATACCTTTGGAGATCGACAGATTCCGGCCAAGTGGGTAGCCGATCGCATAGACTTCATCAACCGGCACGACTGGCCGGGTTGCTCCATGCAAGAACGGCATGTCGTTGTAGCTGGAGATTTTGATTAAGGCGATATCACGGAGGGAATCAGTAGCAACTACTCTCGCGACTGAAGCTAAGTCTTGGTCGCCGATCAGGATTTTGGTGATGGGATTGTGGTCAACAACGTGATTGTTGGTGACAATAAAGTTTTTCTCAACAAAGAACCCGCTACCGACACCTTCCTCGCCTTCAATTAAGACGACTGAATCAGAAGCAGTTTGGATATCGGCCTGGCCACATTTCAATTCGTAATCAACCTGGCCGCTCCGATACTGGTAGACGTACCACAGCAAAATGACATTAAGGATTAACGACAGGAGAATACTTAGCCGAACGATCCATCTTGACGTGAATAGGCCGCCTCTCCAGATTCTCTGAATAATCCTATTGGTTTTTATTCGATGAAACATATGAGCAAGGACTTGAGTATATTGGTCATTTGTTAGTTTTCCCGAGTGGTGAGCGTAACTTGTCCGGCTACTTTTGAATGCCTTATAAAGTAACCAAGCAAAAACGAACCCAACAGTAACCCAGGGCAGGAATAGAAGGCCAGCGGCAATTACTAAGAACCAAAGTAACCCTCGTAAAAATTTGCGAAAATCTCCTGTCATTATTCTTTAATTGTACAGAAACACAAAAGGGTGAATCGTTCCACAGTCCGGGTACGTTACTAGGCTTTAATCACGTCTCGAAAATTGTAGTAGCCCTTGCGAATAAGAGTATCTACCTGCTCTTTGGCTAGTCTTTTCGCTTCAGAATCATTTGAGTTCCAAGCAGCCTTGATTACTGTAGTTGCCTCACCCGCCCAACTACTGATCGACCAACGCTCCCTAGCTCCCACAATAAGTTCTTTTAAGCACTGAATGGCCTCAAGGGGATATTGTTCTGCTACAGCGCACAGCTTTTGCAAAACCATGAAGTCAGGATTTGCGTTATGGGTAATTAGTAGAACCTTTAGTAAATTATCGATAGCCCATTTACCCTCGAAAGCATCAGACGAAAACCAACTTCCGAATTCTTCAAGTTCCTCACTGCCAATCGCAGGCGTTTTCATAAACGTTTCTAGCCGGTACTGCCATAACTTGAGGAGTCGCTGACGAATCTTGTCCTCTAATTTAGATCCATGATCGCGAAGCTGAAAACCAATAAAGTGTAATGCCGCCAATCGATACTTTATATGGGCTGTTTCGAAAAACATGAGTATCGGGCTGCCTTCGCTAAGATCAAGGTGCCCATTCCAGTAGTAGATCATTAGATGATGAACAAATTGTTCCTCAGCATCCCTAGACCTTTTTTCGTTCTCTGGGGGAATGGCGAGGTACTTAATTTGCCGTTCGAGTACAGGTTGAATTAATGTGAGGACGTCAGTAAAGGGCTGGCTAAAACTAACATAACTATCCCACGCAGTTTTCCCATATTCGTCATCAGAAAATATTTTTAACAGGTTTTTTTCAGCCCAGGCTTTTTTCCCTACCCATAAGTAGGGAAGCATCTGCCCGTAAACTGAACGAATTGCTAATGAGGGGTCATTCTTAGTATCGAGGTGCCAACTTAGCTCAACATAGGCCTTATCGATTAAGGCTTCTTCTAAGTTGCTTCGACGCATCCATAAAATGAACCGGACAAAGCCTATAAGTGCCTCACCGCGAACAGTGTTAAGAGAAAGAGTAACTGCATCCATATTGTCTCCACCGTATTTCTTCTCCTGTTCGGGAGTGGGGTCGGAGTCTTTTAATAGTGAAAGAAATAGGCCAGCAAGGAGGTCGGTATTCTCTTTTGGTAGGTACTCGCTTTTATCTTCTTTCTGACCAACTATCTTATGCAGCAGACGAGAAAGCGACATTCTGGCCCAACCTGAATACTGATCTTCTGAGTCTGTTGGTTCTTGAAGTATTGCCCCGCCCAGTTTCAGCACGGTAATTATTTCTTCTGCGCTTAGCTCGTTCGCTTTATCATCAGCCCCACCAATTAAAGCGTTAACATATCGCTTGTTTAGCCTGTTGAGCTGGTCAGATATCTTTATGAAGCGCTTTACGTCTCCTTTAATCACTGACTCCGCCGCTTCGTACGTATCATCAAACCGCCAAGGAGCTGGTCGGCTAGGATCAGGTTTGTAGCTACCAATGGCTTCAACAAACTCTTTGTCGGATAGTTTACTAAGTTCCTCAAATTTTGGTCCGATTTCATGTTTAACTTCGTATAGATCAAGCTCTAATATCTTCTTGTCCGTTATTGGTTGGACTTTTTTATTCAGGTCATCATAGAGAGCCTTAAAACTAGAATTCTCCTTGTAATCTCTAAGGACGTACTCAACAACTCGGCCAAATACCTTGTATTTTTTCGAAGCAACGTTTTGTAGTACCTCTACCTTTTTCTCGACTGGCTGAGAGGACTGAAGAAGTACCGTTAAGCTGTCTCGTAGCGCTGAAACCAAACCTTGGCGAGGCTGATCTTGATAGCGGTGGCGCTCATTGGCAATATCGGGTCTCCATATAGATGAGTAGTCCTGCCAGGAGCTTTCATCATCAGTGACTTTTTCAGAGTAGCCAACTAGCTTGTAATTAATAGTTTGTTCAAGAAGATTGCCAAATACTTTTATAGTCGGAATCGGTGATAACTCCGATAGGACTGGTGTAATTTTCTTGAGCGCCTCTTCGTAATCGTAGTCTCGGTATTTGATTTGCGGTTCAAGAAAAGTTAGCGGTGTTTTATCTTTTTTCGACTCCTCAACTTGCGGGTCGGGTTTAACTGCCAACAAGGATTCGGCAAGTTTTAGGGATTTTCCAAAACGATCGGTTGCGAGTTTAATAATTAATTCACAAACCAGATCGGAGTCAGGAGGGTAGGGTTTATCTAGGAATTCTGCTATTTTTTCTGTGAACTGAACGGCTTTGGCATTATCGATTTTTAAGAGCACCCGTATATAGTCATTTAGTATTTGCTGATTGTCGGTATCGC
Organism: Patescibacteria group bacterium; assembly: GCA_022843855.1. Taxonomy (GTDB): domain Bacteria; phylum Patescibacteriota; class UBA1384; order 2-12-FULL-50-11; family 2-12-FULL-50-11. Next base: position 90,944 of record JALHMV010000001.1, on the reverse strand, counting down.
CGATTTTATTCAACGCAGCTACTGCGTCATCCTGAGCTTGATCTGCAACCCTAACCAGATATCCCATCTCTGGCCAAAAAGGAAAGCTAATATAATTACCATCTCGAATTGGTTGCAGGGGTTCAGTGAAAAATCCTCCCTCAATAAGTGGAGCAATAAGCTTAGGGGTCTTTAGCTCTTTAAAGAAATATGCGTACCCTGCTGGCTCCTTCTTTATGAGCACCTTAAGCTGTTCAACTTTTGCTGTGAGTGATTCGTCACTCATGCTTCTCCATTTCCTCAATTAGCCCATCAAATTCCTGAAGATTTTGGCTGGCCGGGCTTGAATGCAGTACGTATTCCAGCGTTATTGTTTCAAGCCTTCCTACATATTTTTTCAATTCTTCCTCACTGGTTGAGCCGTAATGGTGCAATACATTATTAAAGTACACATCTAACTCCATCCACTCAGCTATCATTTCCTCAGTAATATGTTCGGGTATGGGCTGGCCGCTCGGATCAGTCTTGGACAACATTTCACCTACCTGACGAGGCCTAGATTGGTACTGATCTGAGAACCCACCGAAGAATGAATCTAATTTGCTAACAGTTTCACAGGGAAGTGAACAGACTTTCTCATGGTTTACGGTCCCGGAAACGTTTAAACTGTTCCATTCAGCAGATAGGGTTCGTATCTCGTTAATTACTTCCCCAAATCTCTTCTCTGTTGGAAGTGCGGCTATCTCAGTAAGCACATAGCCCATTAACCCTCGGGCGGATAAGGCAGCGTGCGAATGTGATTCTTTGTAGGGTTTAGCTAACAAAGCCTTCCATATTCCTTCGTGTGTTCCTTGGCACAATTTATACCCACGGTCTAACAGTTCGTTTTGGAGGGATTTCGACTTATCTGGTAGGTCTAACTGTTGCTCAGGAAGCTTATCAGCGCTAAGAGGGGTGTCGACATCTTTAATAGGCATCAAGAAACTTTGTGACTAAATGACTTTTGCATTAAAGCGTGGAACTGACTTTCTATTTCTCTAGATTGTGTGAGCATTATTTGTTTTAGCAATTCTGTTTTCTGCCATGTCTTTTCAAAAATATTTTGTGAATCTATCGGAGGTACAATAATTTCATATTTTAATAAATCGAGCCTATTTATTTTTGGTATATTTGCTCTTCCAGAGTTTTCAATTGCAAATTTTAAAAAACCATCTGACTTTAATATAAATGCCAAGAAATATTTACTAAGATTTCCCTTTGGCTTGATTGGATAGATATCAGCACTACAAATTCCTTTAAAATCAGGTAGAGAAACTTTGTTTAGGTTGGGACGAATTTTGCTATATAAAAGATATCCTTCGTCAAACAAATACTTTCCACTAATCTGCCCTGCGTTTTTTGCTAGAATCTTACGGAAAATCTTTCCAGTCCTACTCTGAATATCGGCTCCACCTACATGAATCATGGAAGCATATGGCTCAACCTTTGGGTTTACTTGTCCAGACTGAATATCGACTACTTCTTTTAATGGTAGCTTAGTCCACCCTTTAGGATTTTTCACAGGATCTCCAAACATATCCAAGAATAGCGATTTCAAATAATCGTCGAGAAGTTCGACCGCTTCCTTACGTTTTTTGAGTATGCCATCGGCTTTATTTAGAATATTTACAATCTTCCGTTGCCCTTCCAGGTCTGGGAGGAGAATTTCTGGGTCGGTTAAATTATTTAACTTGATGTACTTTATTACTCCGCCGATTGAAAGCTTTCGTAGTTTTTCCACGTATTTATACATAAACCAGTACAAATAGCGTGTGTCTAATACTTTTTCGTCCCTACTTTCCACTATGTATGTGCGCTGGTATGCATCAAACTTGCCTTCATAATATTTAACATTAAGATCACCGTTCCCAGCGACCAGCACACACCTGCAGTCGTAAGAGTATGAATTTATTTTGAGAGTCTGCCGGGAACAAGTAAAAAATGGATATCTGCCGTCTTTTGAACTGGCGTTTGCATCGAGCTTCCCAGTTTTAATGTTTACCAGTTCCCCAAGTTTTACTTTTTTTACCTCCATATCACAGACTTTTCAAATCATTAAGCCCGGCAAGAATTTCATCTTCGAGCGTCTCGATCTTTTCAATAATTACTTTCGGATTTTCGTAAACCATCTCGTCGTGATCAGTAACTTTGTAGCGATTAATGCTCAGGTCAAAGCTGTTGCCTTCGATCTCTTTCTTATCAACGTAAAAGAATTTACTGTTCAATTTGTTTTCTGTCTGTTCTTGTCTGGTTTTCCATTTCTGGACAATGTCTGGCAAATCTCCGCCATGATCGTTCTTGGTACGTTTGTCATCTAGGGTGTAACCATCTGATTGCATGTCGTAAAACCAGACCTTTTCAGTCTCACCACCTTTTACAAATATGAGGATAGCGGTACTGACTCCGGCGTATGGCTTGAACACACCGCTCGGCATGGAAATAACACCCTGAAGCTCACAGTCGTTGAGGAGCATCTGGCGCGCTTGTTTATGGGCATTGCTGGAGCCAAAGAGTACACCGTCCGGCACAATTACACCGGCTCGGCCTCCAATTTTGAGGGACTGAATAATCTTGTTAATAAACAGTAGCTCGGTCTTTGTTGTATTTAGGGAAAGTGACTCGTTGATGTCTCCCTTATCAATACTTCCCTTGAAGGGAGGGTTAGCCATAATGACATCGTAGCGGCCGTCTTCGTCGTACTTCTTCGAAAGAGTGTCTTTCTGTTCAATGTTAGGGCTTGAGATGCCGTGCATCATCAAGTTCATAAGGCCAATGCGAACCATACTTTCATCTATGTCGTAACCATAGAAGGTTTTCTCCTTAAGATGGTGCCACTGGCGCTCATCGGTGAGCCTATCTCCTAAATCGCCGCGAGTTAAGCCATTTTCATCAGTCTTTTGGTGCTCTTTGCTCGTGTAGGCGGTGACGATGTGTTGGTAGGCACCAAGGAGAAACCCGCCTGTACCACAGGCAGGGTCGCAGATAGTATCGCCAAGCTTAGGATCTACCAATTCACAGATGAGCTGGATAATATGGCGCGGTGTCCGGAACTGACCCAACTTACCAGCGCTCGTAATTTCTGAGAGAAGGTATTCGTAGATGTCCCCCTGAGTATCTTGAAAGCCCTGACCCTTAGCGTCTTGAGTAGAGATTTCCTCAAATATCTCGTCAATTATTCCGACTGCCTCTACGAGGAGAGAAGGCTTGGAAATAATAAATACGGCATTGCCCATGTGTTTTGCAAATGGGCTTTCTTCTTTGCCAAGTGTTTTTAGAAACGGAAAAACTTTTGTTTGAATATGAGTGAGCATTTCGCCGCCCTCCATATGTCTGAAATGGCTCCAACGAAACGTCTCATATTCATCGTGGAATATCGGCTGATAGGCTTCGCCGGTAAATTCGGCGTCCTGTTTCTTTTTTATATCCATCTCATCTAACCGTTTCATAAAGAGCAGGTACGAAATTTGCTCAATGGCGGTGAGAGGGTTTGAAATGCCGCCGCTCCAGAACTTATCCCACAGGCGACCAATCGATGATTTTAGCTTGGTATTAAGCATGTTGGAGAACCCTATTAGTGAGAGTTAGGATCTCGGTCTGAAGTTGTGGGGAAAAGAGTCCAAGGAAGCCTCGAGCGTGCAACTTGGTAAACGGTTCTTGTACAAGATCTTTTTTGGTCAAATCTCCGTTATTGATAATAAAATCACGAAGCACTATTAGGAACTGAATTTGGTTTGGAGCCAAAGTATTATGATCAGCGATAAATTCGGCAAAAGCTTCCGATACCTTCTCTGGGAATGTAACTAGTCCGCCTATACCCATGATGTGTTTAATAAGATCAAGGAAGGCGACCTTACGCGCGTCATAAGCCTTCTGAAGATTCTCTTCGGTTGGATACGGCTCGTACTCGCCAAGTGTAGTGGCGAGTTGCTCAACTTCCTCACGAGTGATTTCTTCACCCTGCTTTATTTTCTGCAAGATAGGATTCTCTTGCTCCAAACTTTTTACGAGTGATTCAACTTTTTCTCGATATTTAAGGATAGTAATCCGCTCGTGCGCTGGTCCAAATTTGATATATTCTCGCTCACTGGTTTCATCTTTGAAGTTGTGCTCGTCCTGGTCTGGCTTGATACCTTCCTCTCGATATTTCATGAGCGGGGCAATTTTTTCAATTATAGTATTAAGCTGATCTTCGTCTGCCTTGTCGAGGTAGGCAGCGTTAAGAATACTCTCGATAAGTTCCTTTTCCTTAGCCACAACGTTGATCGAAAGTGGAAGGTCGGAGACCATTTCGATAATTACGTCCCGTAGGATTTGTACCTTCTCCGCCGACTCATCTGTTTCAAGAAGCTTAGTAATTGAGTAATTCATTACCCTTACCTCAAAGCCCATCGCTTTGTAGTCTTCGCCCGTGCGTGTTCGCATGAGTGGCGCGATCTCCTTTTGTAGGAAAAGCATCTTATCCTCGGTGAGCTTATGCCAGAAGGATTCGTCTAACTTACTGATTTTGCTTTGAGCATCTAAGACAACAACGTTGTTTTGTGGCAACTTTTTAATGTCTTCTTTAACTTTCTGAAGGGTAGCGTCTACAACTGGAAAGAGGTTCTGTTCTTGAGCGACTCTGAGTTTTTCCAGTTTCGTTTCAAACAGACGAACCGGCACTGGTTTCGATGGTTTATCGACCTTGCCAGTTGGATTCATCTGAAAATACTCAAAGTTATCCCAACAATCGATGATTAGGAATTTGTCTTTTTCCTTACACCAAGGTTTGATTTTACTTGGCTCCAAGAGCCGCGTTCCGCGGCCGATCATTTGCCAAAACTTTGTGTAAGAGAAAACCGGCTTGGCAAACACAAGGTTTACCAGCTCGCGCACATCGATACCGGTATCAAGCATGTCTACGCTGATAGCGATCCGTGGGAAATCTTTATTAATGAATTGATCTAGTAAACCACCTTTTCCATAAACTCGTGAGTCGTCAGACACAATGACCTTTGCGAGGTTGCCTTTATGCTCAGGGTAAAGATCGTCAAAGACTTCTTGAATCCTGCGGGCGTGCTTCATAGTCATGGCAAAGAATATGGTCTTTCCGGGCAGCGTTCCGCTTTCATCCTTTATGCAGTTCTCCATGAACTCCTGGACAATCAGGGCGTTGGTGCCCTTATTAGAAACTCTCTTTTCGATTTCACTTCCTTCGTAATTTATTTCCTCCGGCTCTTTTCCATCAGCAAGAAGCTTTTGCTGTTCTGAAACGGAAATATTATTCTTTCGAATACCTTCTTTTTGAAACTTTGTTTTTACCTTAAGAACTTCAAAATCACAGAGGTAGGGTGGCTTATTATTGATCGCCTCTTCGTAGGAGTAGGCAAAAGTTGGGACACCTTCCTCGCAGTCAAAGAGACCAAAGGTATTATGCTCAACCGCATCTTTTGGTGTGGCGGTGAGACCGAGCTGGATCGTGTCAAAATAATCGAAGATGTTTTTGTACACGTTGTAGACCGACCGGTGACTTTCATCGGCCACGATCAAATCGAAGAAGTGCGGACTGAGTGGGCAATCCTTATCCTCGATGATATTCAGCATCGTCGGGTACGTCGCGCAGTAAATACGTCTGTCTGTTGCGATCTCTTGCTCGCCTACCTTCGGCCATACAGGAGCGTTCGGTAAGTACTCTTTGAATGCATCAAGGGCTTGGTTCCGTAGAGCGATGCGATCTACAAGAAAGAGGATCTTTTGTACCTTGTTGGCGCGCATAAGCGAGTCGATCATCGCGGCGCAGGTTCTTGTTTTTCCGGTTCCTGTCGCCATTACGAGCAAAGACTTCCGTTTACCCTTATCGAGATTCTCAAACACAGAGCGAATCGCTTCGATTTGGTAAGGGCGGCCAGCAATGTCTTTATTAACTAGTTCCTGGGAAAGAGGTTTTTCGTTTTTGCGTAAAAAGAGCATCCTTTCAAGATCTTTTTTAGTTGGAAATCCGTACACCTTTCTTGGTGGAAACTTTTCGGTATCCCAGAAGTAAATATCGTGACCGTTTGTGTAAAAGACGAACGGCATATCCTTATTGGAGTCACCCTTGATGTTCTCTGCGTATTGGCGTGCTTGCTCCTGTCCGATCCTTGCATCTCGAGAAGTTTTCTTTGCTTCTACTACCGCAAGTGGATATCCGTCATCGCCAAGCAGTGCGTAGTCAGCAAATTGATGTCCCTGGTAAGGGTTTTCCGGTTCCGACACAGTTTCGGGTAGGCCAACCCAAATGTCTAGCTCTGAAGTAACTTGTGAAACATCATTAACATTCCACCCAGCCTGCTGGAGTCGAATGTCGATTATTTCTTGGCGTGTTTTTTCTTCAGTATTTTTGAACATAGGTTGCTAGTTGGAAACTATCCTTATTCTGACCATTTTCTCCTTAAATCTTAGCAGTAATATGGTTCGTTGACTATGAATTGAACCATAGAATTTTTCAAAGGTTTTTCTCCTGCCCTCTCTCCTCATCGTAAGGACAGGTCTGTCGGCCTCAAGGTCGTCCCTTTTTCATATAGCCGCTAAGGAAGGGCTCCACCTTGACCCCGCCAGCATGCTGCCCTTGCTCTTTTGTCGAAGGGCAGGCAGGTCGACCAAGCCCAACGAAAAGAAGTTTTGAGAGGAGGTATCCAATGAGTACAAAGTTATTGTCAAAAGAGGCGAAAGCCAACGATCGGTTTCGAGAGTTAGGGTTCGGGATCACGCTGACTCAGGGAGTTCACGGCCTTAAGAACGTTGAAGGATTGCTTCACATCGTACGAAATTATAACGATTTCACTGAGAAGAACGATCCGTACGGTGAGCACGACTTTGGGTCGTTCAATTGGTACGGGAAGAAGATCTTTTGGAAGATCGACTACTACAATCCATCGTTCTCCGGCTGGTGCGATCCGCTTTCAGATAACTGCAAGCGGGTTTTAACGGTGATGTTGGCTTCTGAGTATTAAGAATCAGGCTTGAGGTTAGCTGCCTCAGGCCTTTTTCTTTGGCAGGATCTTCTCCAGGGTCCGATCGGAACTAACAACAAAGTGGAGATCGGACTCGTCGGAGTAATTCTCCTTTATATGGCGTCGGGCGGTTTTCACGGCAGAAACATTTGAGCAGAGGATGACCACTTTCGGAAATTCTTCACTGACGTTCTCTTGCCAGTCGTTGGAGAAAAAGTATTCTGTGTAGCGCTCAATGTGATCAATGAGGTTTTTCGTTCGAGGGGTGGAGGGAATCTCGACGAAAAACCGCTCCGCTTCGCTTTTTTGGTCGATGACAAAGTAGGCGTCCGGCGCTGGCACGATCACATGCTCAATACCGGACAGATCGGTTTTGGTCCAAAAGCGAAGCGCCCCTCCTGATCGAGCCAACAAATCCAGGTAGAGTTCGGCAATGAAGGCGCATTTTTCTCGGAAAGTTGAGGAATAGCCTGATTCCTGCCAGATCCGATCCAGAAGTTTTGGTCGTTTGATGAGCTTATTTTTGATCAGCCATTTACGTCCTTCATTACCTAGTGAGTAGTATGCTGCTGACGTATCTGAGGTTTGCTGCTTTTTGATGTACTTAGAGTTAGCTAGTTCGTTAAGCCAGAGAATTATTTTGCTGTGGTATTTATGGTTAAGCAGTAGTTGGAAGTGTGGGCGAGTTAAAAAACGGAAGCGGAAGAGAAGAAGAAGGATATCAGTTTGGCGTTGGTTGGGAATGAAGAGTTGTTTCATGAGCAAGAGCCTATTGGGCAAGATAAGCGGCGAGTAATATATAAAGAAAGCATAGTAATTTTTTGGTTCTTAACCTGCAAAGATCGACTTTTCAGTGTCAGCCCTGACACTGGTTTCATGTGAGCAGGTGATGCTCTTCAACAACTAGTTCAGGAGCCTCAGTAACTTCCTCAACCTTCGCTTCGTCATCTCGGTAGCGATGAGCGTAGTTGGCTCGAGAAGCTTCAATAAGTCGATTAAACTTTTCCAAGTCCCTGATAGGGTTAATTGGAATAGTAATGCCAGAGAAGGGATCTTCAGCTTCGACCGAAGCCAAGCGCATATAGAAGTGGTGTCGGGGAAGATTGGATATATCTCCGGCCCTAACAAATGGGGCGAACTGGGCCAGCATCGTTTCTTCATCAACCGGGCTGGCGGTGCGGAAGCAAACAACCACGCCGGTGTTAGCCAAAATCACTTCTACGGTAGAGCGGTCAGATTGCTGAGCCGTTGATTGCTCGGCAATCGTAATCCGAAGACCAAACTTCCGCCCGCCTGACATTAGCTTAGTAAACGAGGAGGTCGCAAAGTTTTGAAACTCGTCGACGAATAGATAGAACGGTTTGCGATCGCTCAGGGCTTTACGCGAACGCCGCAATGCGGCTTGGTGGATCTTGGCGATAACCATCGTCCCAAGTAATTGTGAGGTGTCCTCACCGAGCTTTCCTTCCGCCAAATTACAGAGGAGAATCTTGCCTTCGTCCAAGAGCTTATCGAAATTGACAGTTGATTTTGGTTGTTCAAGAATCCGTTTGGCGATTGGCGAAAAAAGCAGGCGGCCGATTTTAGCGGTGACACCGCTGACCATTTTCACAATTTGGTAGTTGCCAGCTTTGCCGAACTCATTCTTCCAAAAATTACGAAGATTCTGATCTTTGAGGCGACTAATTACTTTCTTTTGGAAGTTTGGGTTATTCAGCAACTCATAGACTGTAAAGATAGTCGCGTCTTCGACCGTAAACGCTGTGTGAATAGCGTTTCGTAGAACGTACTCAATCCGGTGGGCATCGTTATTATCTTCCTTGTTAAAAATACGCCGGAAAACCGAGACAACGCTCTCGCATGCTAATTCTTTCTCTAGCTCCAATTCGTCTTCATCTAAGCCTTGAGGCAACTCCAACAAGTTAATACCGATGGGATATTTGATATCGAAGGGATTGAAGTAAATTAAATCGTTAATTCGGGATCTGGGTACATTGGCCAAAAGATCCTCTGCCAGATCGCCATGTGGATCGATGACGGCCAGCCCCCGACCCTTATCAATATCCCCACTGGCAACGTGATAAATTGCCGTTGATTTACCTGAACCCGTCTGGCCGATCAAATACATATGCCGTGACCGCTCGTCATCCGTTAAACCAATTTTTGTTTCCGTATTGCCATAATGGTTAGTGGCAAAAACCGTATCTAACCCAAGACTATTTTTAAGTGATAGTGGCGCTGGCAGTTCGCGGCTCTTAGATTTTATAAGATCTTCTGTTCGCGTCATCTTGGCGTACGGGAAGTGATAGAGCGCTCCAACTTCAGAGGTTGATAGCAGTAACTGGCCGGAGTTGAGTCGATTTCTTAACTTCCACCAACGCAACTGTTGCCCATGTTTCCCTAGCCAGTTCTTCTTGACCACCAAGGCTTGTCCGGAGGGATGAGTGAAGCTCATAAATGCGGACATCAGTCCTTGCTGGCGAGTTTTTAGCTTGTTTGGCTCAACAACTAACAACGCCCGAACCGAAGACTCAAAAAGCGGCTGATCAAATTTTGACTTAATAAGTTCTTCTAGTGATTGGTGGGCCGGTGTCGCACTAGCTGGACTAATTTTCCGGTTAGGCACAGTTGGCTTCTGGCTTGTGACAAATTCAGATGCTGCCAGAAGTGGAATCATTATTAATCCGATCGCGACCTCTACGACGTTAGCTACTCTGTCGATAGTTCGTTGGGAAGCCAAGGCAGACGGTTGCATCTTTGTGGCTTGGTGCTTGATACGTGATTGTTTTCTTTTGCCAACAGGCTGGACAACAATCTGTAGGGTCAGGAGCTCATTACTATTCAGCTGGGTCATGTTGCCGGCTAAATAAAGTAACGGATCGTGTCTCCCTAGGTCTGTTTGGTGGTTTAAAGGTAACGCCGAATGTCCAGATAGGCCGAACTCTAAGACTCTCGTCTTCAATCCTACTGGAAGGTCTGACGGCAAATAGTCAGCAACCTCTTTAACCTTCAGCGCTGGTAAATACGCCCGTAAACTTCGCTCCATCGGTTCAGCAAGTGATTTCGGGACATGCACTAGATAACGAATTCCGCTTTCTTTATGGGAGACGATCTCCAATGAACACGAAGGCTGTCTTAGCAGTATACGATCAGCTACTGAACGTTGGCGAAGTAACCCATAGATCAGAGTAAATAATTGGGCGGTCGAGACTGCCGGTATCTCGGTATCAGTCGGTGGCATCACCTCAAGCGTTACTGACTCCTGGCGCAACCGTTGGAATAAAGCTATTAACCGGGTGACACAGGCGAGAACGATCCAAATTCCAATAGCCCCGAGCAAGTACAATCCAAAAGCGCGGATTGTTTCAAGGCTGATAGTAATTGAGGGAAATACGTTCATTATTGCTTTCCGTATTTACCCCTCCGATAACGGACTGGTGCTTCTTTATGGAAGGTTTAACACAATAGTATATGTCAGTAAAGAGATTATTTGACTTGGAAATTTGACAACATATGCTATTAATGATAAATAATTTGCAAGTAAGAAGTTCGACCGTTCATTTAATAATAAAGTTTAATCCCGAGTGACGAGTGATCGTCTTCGGTCGGAGGGGAAAGGAGATTTTTTATGCCCATTCGCCTCCGCACTTTAGGTCTATCGCTACTATTAGCGCTCGTCTGGATCGCGCCGGCCTTTGCGGCCTCCGAAGATGTAGCCAAGGTACAGAACTTTATTCAGAACGCCATCCAGATTCTCGTGACTTTTGCCGGCCTGCTTGCAGCCGGGTTTTTTGTAATGGGCGGGATTGGTTACATCACCAGTTCCGGCAATCCGGAGCACTTGGATCGTTCGAAACGAACAATTATCTATTCGGGAATCGGCCTAGCGGTCTCGATCGGGGCTTTTGTCCTGAGCAACGCCATTTCGGAGTTGGCCTCAACCGCATTCGGTAAATAAAGAAGAATGAACAAGCTTGTTTCCGCGCTTATCTTGGCGGGAACGACCTTGCTCCTGCCTGCTACCGCCTTCGCTGCTTCTAATGGCGAGGTTGCCCGATTCACTCAAGACACCTTAACGGTATTTATATCGGTAGCCGGATTAGCTGCCGCCTTCTTCTTGATCCGTGGCGGTTACGTCTACATCACATCCACCGGCAAGCCGGAAGCACTATCGGAAGCTAAGCGAACAATTCGCCAGGCATTAATTGGGTTGGTAATTGTGATTGCGGCGGCTGTTTTCTCCTCGATGCTCTCCTCGGCTTTCACTGAGCCCAATACGCCAGCTTTAGGTACCGCAATTAATCTCACTCCGATCGAACCGCAACCGGATGACGGATCATTGGCTCGAATCATTCTGAATGCGATCGCTGGGTTCCTACAAAATATTGTCCAATCCGCAACCAAGCCGATCATTGATGGCATTATTCACTTTCTGACAACAACCCCGGCGCTATCAACTAATTCAGTTGTCTTTAACTTTTGGCTAGTAATGGTCGGAATCACTGACTCGCTTTTCGCTCTTGTTATTGCGCTACTAGGCTTTCAGGTGATGAGCGCTTCGACTTTTGGCTTTGAGGACGTACCACTAAAACAACTGCTGCCGAGAATCGGTCTAGCTTTCCTGCTCGCTAACACATCCATTTTCCTAATAGATTGGGTGATAAAGCTTTGCCAGCTACTAATCGATGCGGTCATTCACTCAACTGGTGGGATAGGTCAGGCTTGGATATTAAATGCTTTCGATCCTGCAGCTCTAGCTACTGGTGGCACACTGTTAATCACACTAATTTTTATGGTCGTGTTCATCCTCCTGGCGGTCGTTCTACTGCTGTTCTACATTAGCCGTCTCATGATCTTGGCGTTTGGGGCCGTACTGTCGCCACTTCTTTGCCTGCTTTGGCTAATGCCGAAGATGAGCGACTTTGCCGAAGCGGCAGCGAAGACGTATATCGTGATGATTTTCAGTTTGTTTATTCACGTTGTCATCATTCAATTGGCCTCGGCGTTTCTCACGATACCAAACCAGGTTAATACCAACCCATTTGTTTCGATATTAATTGGCATCGCCCTCTTCTCGATTCTCTTAAAGAGTACAGCGATGACGGTGCAGCTGACCTTAGCGACCCAAGCGACTGGCATCTTCAAGAAGTTCGGTGGTCAGTTCCTGAATGTCGTCAGTCCGGCTCCGGCCGAAGTCAGCTCATCACGAGCTAAAGCGGCCAGCGTTAAAAAGGGAGCCGCAGCATGAAAACTACTGTCGTGCCAGCCCAGATAACCACTGTTGAGGACCGCATTGCTGGTAATTTCACCTTCGCTCAGATTTTTCTGATGATTGTGGCTCTGATTTTAGGAACGGTAATCTACGTTGTTCTTCCACCTCGGATGCACCTTGGATCGCTCAAGCTAGCACTCATCGTTTTTCAATTCGTTGTAATTGGCGGACTAGCAATTCGAATTAACGGCAAGATAGTCGCCGAGTGGTTAGCAACCTACTGGCGCTATTCTAAACGGCCGCAATTTTATGTCTTTACCAAAAACGATGAGACCGGACGAGAAAAAGTCCCAGTGGCAGGAAAGCAAGAAGATATTATTGCCGAGCCGAAGAAGGAAACTAAAACCGTTTTCCCAACAATTCCCATCACCGAAGAAGTAAAAGTTGCCGGTTTACTCACCAACCCCTCACTAACTGTTTCATTTGAATTAGCTAAGAAAGGAGGCATTGATGTTTCGCTCACGCCGGTCAAAGACTAAGGGATCAGCCCGGTCGCAGATTGCCATCAAAGGTGTCCGCGACAACATTCTAATTTTGCCGGACAATCGCTACCGGGCAGTTCTAACTACTTCCTCAGTAAACTTCGAGCTCCAAAGTGCTGACGAGCAAGATGCCCTGGTTGATACCTTCCAGTCGTTCCTGAACTCCCTAACGACACCGATACAGATTCTGGTTCGTATCCGCGAACTAGACGTCGACCGTTATATTGAGGACTTCCAGGAAGCGCGGGCGAGCGAAACTCACGCCGTTTACAAGAAACAAATGCAGGATTACGGCGCATTCATCAGAAAATTGGTATCGGGTAACAAGATCCTTTCGCGACGATTTTACGTGGTTATTCCTTACGAAAACCGTAACGTTACCGACTTCCCGTTAGTTCGAGAGCAGCTTCAGCTCGAGCAAGAGATCGTTATTAAAGGTTTAGAAAAACTTGGGATGACGGCACGCCCACTATCAAGCCTGGAAATCCTCGAGCTGTTCTACAGTTTCTATCGCCCTGAACAGGCTAAGACTCAACCGTTGACCCAAGAACTAATAAAACACACCCATGCCACCAATTATCTCTAAAATTAAAAAAGGATTAACTCGCTGGAAGAAACAACGGCGTGAGAAGCCGAAGAAACTCGCCTTCCACGTTGGTGAACAAGATCAGCTCGACTTCGTAACTTACTCAGGGCTTGAGGAGCAGGTTAAGCAGCTCGTTATTGATGGTCGGTACATTCGAACGCTCTATATTTCAGGATATCCATACACTGCCTCCAGTGGCTGGCTCAACCACCTAATCAACTTTAATTACAACGTCGATATCTCGTTCCACATTGAACCGGTCGAGGCAACTTTCGCGCTACCTAAATTAAATCGAAAGATTACGGAAATGACTTCGACCAAACGGGCGATGGAGCGAGCCGGTCGGATTATTGGTGCCGAATTGCTTGATCCGCTGGAGTCGGCGATCGAACTGCGGGACAAAATTCAGCGTGGCCAAGAGAACCTGTTTCAGATCTCTTTGTATATTACCGTCTCGGCCGATACACCGGTTGAGCTGGATAAAACCGTGAAGTTGCTGGAAACATTGCTGGCCACCAGACTTTTTTATACTAAGCCAGCGATTTTCCAGCAGCTGGAAGGGTTGCAATCCGTTCTGCCTCGTGGCGACAATTTACTAGCTCAAAAACGTAACCTCGACAGCTCGTCAGCGGCTCTAATGTTTCCGTTTATCTCTTCGGAGTTAGTCCAAGAATCAGGTGTGCTGTACGGGATTAATAAATCTAATAACTCGCTGGTTATTCTCGATCGGTTCAGCTTACCGAATGCTAACAGTATCCTCTTTGCTCAGTCGGGCGCTGGTAAGAGCTATACAGCCAAAGTCGAAATCCTACGCCACTTAATGCAAGGCACCAAAGTCATTGTTATCGACCCAGAGCGTGAGTATAGGCAGTTGGCCGAATCGGTTAAGGGTACCTACATCAAACTTTCGGTCCACTCGAAGGAAAAAATCAATCCGTTCGACTTGTCGGTTAATGCTTACAACGAGGCCGACAGCTTTGCCGATCATGTTCAGTCGTTGACTGAAATTATTTCTTTGATGGCTGACGGTCTGAATGCCGAAGAAAAGTCAGTCGTGGATAGGGCAATTCTTACAACCTATAAAAGATTTGGCTGGACGAAGAAGAACTCCAAGAGAACAGAGGGTAAGTACCCACTCTTAAGCGACCTTCATAAGGAACTCAAGGCACTGAAACAAACAAAACTCTGCCAGCGATTAGAGAAATACACTAAGGGTTCACTTTCCGAAGTGTTTAACTCCCAAACGAATATTGAGCTAAGTAACCGCTTGGTTGTTTTTGACACGAAGGACTTGCCGGAATCTCTGCGACAGATCATGCACCTGGTTGTCGCTCAGTTCACTCAAAACCAGGTTAAATCCGACCCGTCCAAGCGAATTCTGGTTATTGATGAAGCCTGGTTGATGCTAGAACACGAAGAATCGGCCCGATTTATTGCCGGATTAGTACGTAGGGCGCGGAAGTATTACCTCGGCGTCAGTATTATTTCTCAGCAGGCTAGCGACTTTTTGCAGAATGCCTACGGTCGAGCCATCGCCTCGCAAAGCGCTCTCCGTATTTTAATGCGACAAGACACAACCACAATTAAGAACGTTGCCTCTGAGTTTCGACTAAGTGAGTACGAACAACGCTTCCTTTTAACTTGCGAGCGCGGCGAAGCCTTAATCATCGCCAACCAACACCATGTGGCGGTGAAAGTCACTGCATCTGAATTTGAACATCCACTAATTACAACTGATCCGTCCGAACGTCGAAAACAATGAACCCAGGGACTCTTAAAGTCATTTACGGACTTTTCTCAATGAGAAGCGAGATTAAATACATCTTTTATACGTTTCTCGTCATCTTTTTGGTGCCGATATTGATTGTCATTGTTCTGACTCAAGCCGGTTTTAATATTATTTCTGACGCACTCGCAACAAATGATCCACAGACCCAGGAAGTTGAGATACATAACCCAGCTAACGGCGAAACGATTGATAAAATATCAGAGCCAAGGGTCTGGCCGGCCAACGGAGTAGTAACCTTAGAGTTTGGCGAACCTAATCTGCCCTATTACCTGTTTCACACTGGTATCGACATTGCCAACCCCCAAGGTCAAATTGGTTCTCAAGTAGTGGCGTTTATGGCCGGTAAGGTTAAATCCGTTATAGCCGACGAAGATGGGTACGGAAACCATGTTGTTGTTCAGCACAAACCCTATTTAACCTCAACCTATGCTCACCTTGATTTTCCAATAGCCACTGAAGGGCAAGACTTACTGATGGGCGACTCAATCGGCACAATGGGCGACACTGGCACGTCTTCTGGTCCACACCTTCACTTTGAAATCCGTATTTTCTATATACCAATCAACCCTAGAATCTTTCTGACTGGCGACCCCAATCTCTGAACCTGGCTATCGAAAATATCGAACGGTTCTGAGTCGGTACAAATTACCCAAACCATCTTAATTTGTGGCTAGTTAGAAGCGTTCGATAGTTGCGATAACAGGTTCAAACTCTTTGTGTAAATACTACTTGACACTATCCAAATACGGATATATGGTATATCCATATAGTGATAGTAGGAGGGTTATGAATACTTTACCGTTGGCGTTAAATTATGGGAACGGTATCAGGGCACCAAAGGATGCCGGTGTTCGATACGAGCCTCAGGGTCAGGCCGGAAAAGCGGAGCTGAAAGTCAGTTCTGTTCCTAGCCCGCTTGGCGCGTTGCAGACGGAATTGCAACGAATATTCCCGGAAAAACGAGAAGAAACTCGCGTGCAGATTGCCCGGCGGATCATGGGCGAGGCGGTCTTAAAACTCTCAGATGAAGAGCTTGATGCCTACTTAACCGAGTTTCAATTTCTAATTAATGCCTGGATGGACGGGTACGAGAAACAACTTTTTGAAGGAAAAACGTTAGAACAACTATTAAAGGAGGGTTAAATGTATCAGCAGGCAGGGGGAAAGATGAAAATTAAGTCTAACAAGGCTGTGATTTATCTTCGGGTATCAACCGAAGAACAGGTCGACAACTATTCACTCGACACGCAGGAAGAAATTTGTCGAAAGGAAGCAGAACGGCGCGGACTAGAGGTCGTAAAAGTCTTTCGAGAAGAAGGGCGTTCAGCTAAGACGATCAAAGGGCGGCCGGGACTAATTGAAATGCTAGAGTACTGTCGAAAAAACAAGAAAGATATCGGAGCTATTATCGTATATCGTCTTGATCGTCTTTCTCGACAGACGGCTGATTATTTAGCTATTCGGAAAAAACTAGCCGAAGCGGAGATTGCGTTAGTTTCAGCCAGTGAGCCAACGGGTAATAGCCCAACGGAGAAGTTTATTGAAACAATGCTGGCTGGTTTTGCTCAAATGGATAACGACGTACGAAGCGAACGAACTACCAACGGAATGCGAGCACGGTTTCTAGCTGGACTACCAGCCGGTAGTGTTCCTCTCGGTTACGTGACACAAAACGGTTACGCGGTTAAAGATCCGGAAAAATTCACGATCATGAAAGAAGCATGGGAGCTTATGGCAACTGGTACCAAAAGCCTACAAGCAATGGCCGATCATCTAAACGCAAGAGGACTACGTGAGCAGCGACACGGGGGCAAGGAACACATGCTCAGACAGCAAACTCTAGCTCGCATCTTTCGAAACAGATTCTACTGTGGCAAGGTTACTTCCAAACGGTACGGTGAGGAAGTCCAGGGGCAACACCCGCAAATGATTACCGAAGAACTCTTTTACAAAGTTCAGGCAATAATCGATGGTCGAAATCGCAATATTGGGCCGACTCTTGGGAGAAGAAATCCTGATAATCCTCAATTTCCGCTCCGTCGACTGGTAAAGTGCGACAGGTGTGGTCGTTCGTTTACGGCCGCTTGGAGCAAGGGAAAGCTCAAGAAATATGCGTATTACTTCTGCCAAGGCCGTTGCTGTGAAGGAACCTCAATACCAGCGGAAACAATTTATGAGTTGGCAATGAAGAAACTGCGGTCAATGTCCTTATTACCACAAACAATCGAGCTACTTAATGCCTATCTTCGACGTACTTACTACCACCGCGTTAGTAGCTTGCAAAAGAGACGCGAGGAAGCTGATGAGGCTCTAAAGAAACTCTATACATTGCGTCAGGCGTTGGTCGAAAAGAATCTCAATGGGGTGTACGCCGACGATGTTTTCAAGGAGCAAAACAAGATCTTGGAGGAGAAGATTAAGATTGTTCAAATCACAAAAAGCGATTCGGTGGTTGAGAAGTACAACCTGAAGGCTATTACTGATTTTATCTCTGCTAAGTTTCCGGACCTATCAAAAACCTTCGACGAAGGTGAATTAGAGGAGAAACGAGTCCTGTTGTGTTCGATATTCCCCTCTGGAATGGTGTGGAGCTATCCTGGCTATTCGAACACCAAAAATAGCCCTTTCTACCAGGCTATTTTTGCAATCCAACACGATCAAGACGCATTTGGTGGACCTGAGGGGAATTGAACCCCTGTCCGAAAACCGACGACCGAAAACGTCTACAAGCGTAGAAACTTTATTTGACTTAAGTGCGTGAGCTAGAAAAGATTCAAAACACTCACGACCGCAACATCAATTTTATTTCAGCAATGAGCGATGTAACTTCTTGCTACTGGCGCAGAACAAGTCCTAGGCCAGGTGCCGTGAGGCACATCTACAAATATGACGCCTTACGATCGTAGTAGAATCAGACCGAAAGACGGCAGAATGCTGTTAGGCAACTGCTGTTGCAAAAGCAGGGGTAGCGAACAAGTTCGCGACACGAGCTTTGGCAGTTTCAAATGCGTTTGCACGTATTTGTCTTGCGCTCTAAGGCAGGCGCGTCCGCTTGCAGTTTTCGATGTCAATGTTCCCGTCGAAGCCAGTGCAGGCCCATGCGGTCGTTATACCACGTTTACCCTGAAAAGTCAAGCTACGACGCCTGGATGTGAAGCGATATCCACACAAAAAGTTATCCGAAAATGATTGACTCAGCCTCTGATTGGCGTAAAATATGCCTGTTGGTTACCGCCCGGTGGTAACTGAGGAACATCGACATGACAAAACGCGCGCTCCCCGCCTGGATGCTGTCGCTGCTAGCGATGGTCGCCTGGGCGATCTCCATCCACACGACGACGGTCCGTCCACACGAGCCGGTCACGACGAGCACGCCGTGCTCAGTCACCGACATCCAGCCGTTGACCAGCGAAGGCCTGGCCAAGCTGTTGGCCAGCACCGGACCGATCGAGGCCGACCGCAACTGCGCCTCCGTCTCCTCCTGCGGTAGCCGTCTCGGCTGCTTCAGGGTTTTCGGGGGCGGGTCGCAGAGGATACGTGGCAATCAGATCCCTGCTTGCAAGGACAACACGAGGGATTGTTACGATGTCAAGTGTAGGGTCACAACCTACGTCACCCCCGACTGCACCGGCGATCCACTGGAGGACAGCCAGGTCGACCGGCGCGGCTGCAAGAAGCCTAAGCCGATCGGCACCGACGTCGGCATCGAGCCGATCTGATGATGAAGATGAAACATCGACACGCTCGAGCGATGACGCTGACCGAGGTGATCTGCGTCTTCGCCATCATCGCCATCATCGCCGCTATCCTCTTCCCGGTTCTTCTGGCTGCCCGCAAGAGCGCCCACGTCACGAGCTGCGCGACTAGCCTCAAGCAGATCGGAACGGCGCTGGCGATGTACGGAGCGGACAACAACGACTGGGCGCCGCCGTGGGCAACCCACGACTCGGCAGTCAGCGTCATGAAGGGCCACGAAGGGTGGCACTTCAAGGGCGATGCGAAACGTTGGAAGCAGGCGCTCACAGCCTACGGAACGACTGAACCCCAGTACTGGTGCGATCTCGATCCGCATCGCGGGAAAGAGTTCCACGGCTTCGGCGAGCCGCCGACAAGTCTGCGGTGGAAAGAGACGAGCTACCTGATGAACCCGTCCTTCGGCGGGGCTCAATTCGGCTCGAAGGACGGGGTGTTTCGCCTCAACCTGACATCGCTGCCTCCACGCTGGCCGCTCGGACCGTCGCAGACTGTCTACCTCTCCGATGCGATCTGGCCAGACGAGACGGCGCCTCCAGGCGTCAATCGCCTGACTGGCAACCACCAGGGTGGACGGGCGATCAACGCCCTCTACCTGGACGGTAGCGTCCGTCACCGACCGGTCGAGGAGCTCTAGGGCTCCCATCACTCCCTCTGTCAACTGGCGGAGGGAGTTTTCTATCCCCATCTCTTGTATAATGACGGTATGCTATCGCTGACAAATATCCGACGCGAATATAAACTAGGCGAAACTATTCATGCGCTCGACGACCTGTCGCTGACTATCGAAAAAGGCGAGTTTGTCGCCATTATCGGACCAAGCGGCTGCGGTAAGTCGACGCTGCTCAATATTCTCGGGCTTCTTGATGTGCCAAATAGTGGTGAGTACACAATCGAAGATAAACGCGTCGATGACTTGTCAAAAAAACAGCGCGCTCAGTTTCGGAACGGAGTCTTCGGCTTTGTCTTTCAATCGTTCAATCTTTTGCCACGTACCACGACGTACGACAACGTCATGTTGCCACTCAAATACCGGCGCGGCGATCATCGTGACGGTAAGGTTCGTGAAGTGATCGCCAGCGTTGGCTTAACTGACCGACTCAAAAGCAAACCCAATCAACTGAGCGGCGGACAACAGCAACGCGTCGCAATCGCTCGAGCGCTCGTTAACGACCCAAAGATTATCCTCGCCGACGAGCCAACCGGCAATCTCGACACTAAAACTGGGCTCGAGATTATGGAGCTCTTTAAGAAGATCCACGAAGCCGGCACAACAATTGTTATGGTTACTCACAATAACGAACTTCTCACCTACGCCACGCGGGTCATTTCGATGAAGGATGGCCGGATCGTTAAGGACGAAAGGAAAAAATAATGATTCGTCAGAACGGAGTAACGCGATGATCGACGCAATAAAAAACGCACTTAAATCCCTCTGGACCAACCGCTTACGAAGCTTCTTAAGCCTTCTCAGTATCATGATCGGGATTTACGCCGTCGTAACGCTTCTTTCGCTGGCGCGCGGCGTTCAAGGACAAGTCACCAAAGCCGTCGACGGCTTTGGGCCAACACTCATTATGATCATGCCGGGTGAAGATACCGGTGAGGGGGCGTTTAACGTCGGCTCGGCGTTTGCTCCATCAACACTGTTCGTCAAGGACGTTGAGCTGCTCAAGGAAAAGGCTGACTTAGTTGCGCCCGATTCAATTGGTTACGTCTCGTACACTGGCGGCGCGCTCAAAAAGGGCGACAAGAAACTGAGCGGTTTTCCGTTCGGCGGCAATCCGGAGGTTTTTCCGTACCTCAGCCTCGAGAGAGTCAGCGGACGACAGATGACCGAGAACGATATGGCGACCAAGAGCCGAACCGTCTTTATTACTGAGAAATCGGCCGAAAAGTTGGGCGCGACCGTGGGCGACACTGTTACGCTTGGTGTAACCGAATTGACCGTCGAAGGTATCTTCCGCGTCAAAGAAGAAGCAAAGCTCGACCCAACTAGCTCTGACTCGATTGTTATTCCGGCAACACTTGCGCACGAGCTCAACCAATCCGAACAAATCGGCCAAATAATGCTCAAGGCCAAGGACGCCGATTCCGTTATTGCCGCCAAGGACCAAATCGCGAAACTGCTGACCGATGCTCACGGCGTCGCCGACTTTACCATTCTACTTCCGACCGATCTGTTGAAACAGTTTACCGAGATCACAGACATCCTGACATTGATGGTTGTGGGTATCGCCGCGATTTCCTTATTGGTTGGTGGAATCGGTATCTCAAACATCATGCTCGTCACTGTTACCGAGCGAACTCGGGAGATCGGTATTCGCAAAGCGGTCGGAGCAACGGAAGGAGCGATTCTTCTCCAGTTCCTCATCGAAGCGATTGTTCTGACAGTTATTGGTGCTTTAATCGGGATCGGCATGGCGCTCGTAACCGGTGCAATTGTAGCGCGCGTTTCGCCGCTTGATCCTGTCCTCGGCGCTGAGACATTTCTACTGGCAATCGGCATGGCCGTCCTGACAGGAATAATCTTCGGTCTATTTCCTGCGATCCGGGCAGCCCGAAAGAATCCTGTCGACGCGTTACGATTTGAATAGTCAGCACCCTCAATCTCCCTCCGCCCCGAGGATAGCACCGGGGTGAACGCGCGTTATTGCTGAATTGTGGTAGTTGGTGGTGGAGGTGGGCTCTGGGGGACCGGGGCAGCTGCCTCGGGCAGGATCAAAGGCGGTTCAGTTGGCTGGCTGGGGCTGATCGGCTCCGGTGCTGGGACCGCTACCGCTTCTTCCATCGGTGGAACCGGAGGCGGTACTGCTGCATTGGCAGGGATTGACGGCGACGGTTCGCTCGATTGAGCGTTGTCTGCGTCGATCTGTCGGTGATCATCGTCGGTCGACTGCTCGATCTTCTTAACACGCCGGCGGACGTCAATAAGAAGCATTAATATAAGGAGATCGAGGAGTAAAAGCGGCACAAAGATGAGCCACCAGAATCCGCCGTTGGCTGACGAGAAAAGTGAACCAATCTGAACTCGCTGACTCTCTGGCGAACTGGCAATCGGACTAGTCGGAGACTGGCTCGGTGCCTGTGTTGCATTATCGCGTGTCGTCGTTTGTGAAGATGCCTGGTCGCTACCGCTGGCTCCGCCGCTGCTTCTGGTGGAACCGCTGGAGCCGCCTGATCCGCCACCGGTAGAGCCGCCACCTCCTGTGCCACCACCGCTCGACCCGCCACCCGTTGAGCCATTTGAGCCTGAGCCCTGCCCCGAGTCACCTTCACCGGGCGGCATCGACGTCGCCGCCTGAAACATTTGAGATGTATACAGCCAAAACCCGATAATCGCAATTAAGAAGACAACGACCACCGTCGGGATAGAAAGCTTCCTGTCCATATCCAAGTCATCGTACACCCAGACTTTGGCACGATGCAATCTTGACGTATTGTAAAGCTTCCTTTACATTATTAGGTACAATGCCCCGGTTCCGATTGATGCTCCGTCAGCTGCGACAGAATCAATCGCTCAGCCAGGAAGAACTGGCTCGAGCGCTCAACGTTTCTCGACAGTCGATTATCTCGCTTGAACGCGGGGAATATCTGCCGAGCGCTCCGGTCTTGATTGCCCTGATGGAATTTTTTAACTGTTCGCTGCCTGAGTTGATTGAGGGCGTCAAGATTCAAGCGAGTAGAAGTGTTGAAGAGCCCCAGAAAGGAGGTGATGAGACAATGCAACTAGCTCCGTGGAGTCCGTTTCAAGCGATCGATCGGATGCAAGACGAGATGAGCGAGCTCATCAACCGCAATTTCGGTCGCGGTGATTGGTCGCGAGCGCTGGGCACCGTTGCCGGCGCGATGAATATTCACGAAACCGAGAAGCAGTACGAGATCGAGCTCCAAGTCCCCGGGTACAGCGACGACGACCTTCAGATCGAGATGACCGAAGACACTCTGACGGTTACTGGCACCAAAAAGCACGAGGACATCGAGAAAAACGGCAAGAGCTTGATTCGCCGGGAATGGCAACACAGCGAGTTTACTCGTTCGATCCGCTTTGCCACACCGATCGCCGAAGACAAGGTTGAGGCCAAACTCGAGAACGGCACCTTGACGGTGACCGCGCCGAAGGTCGAACCAGTTAAGCCAAAGACTAAGAAGATAGTGGTCAAAAAGAACGGATAAGCTATCTGTGCTCGGTCGCCTGGAGACGGGTACCTCGTTGAGGTACCCGTTAGCCGGTTTATTCGACCGTAATGCCGCGGATCACGTCACCGCGAACAATTGTCCGAACAACATCCATACCAGCTTTGACTTTGCCGAAGATAGTGTAGTTCTTCGGGAGAGTCTCGTTATCAGCAAGCATAATGAAAAATTGGCTGCTGTTTGTGTTGGGACCGCGATTGGCCATCGCCAGGACGCCTTCACGGTAACCGTTTTGGTATGAGGCTGCGTTTTCGTTTAGTTCGTCCTCAAACTCCGCCCCGTAGATCGAGGCTCCGCCGGTGCCGTTGCCATCTGGATCGCCCCCCTGAATCACAAAGCCCGGTTCAACCCGGTGAAAAGTGAGGCAGTCGTAAAAGCCACCCTTAGCGAGCGTCGCGAAATTGGTGACTGTTTTGGGCGCATCGCTTGGGTAAAGATCGAGTACGATATCGCCTTTATCAGTTTTCATTGTTGCGCTCGTCGCGCTTATTTGTTCGAGCTTGGTCGGGTCGATCTTCATCGCTTCACACTCCTTTGTATTATTTGATTGATTCGTGCTCTCTTGTCGAGGAATAAGTAAGAAAGCGCCGAGAACAAGCAGTACGACAACGATACCGATGGGGATGTTTTTCATTGTGCGCCCGTCTGGACTTGAACCAGAGACCCCTTCCACGTCAAGGAAGTGCTCTACCAGCTGAGCTACGAGCGCGTACGGATATCTTACAGAAGAACGGGGTAGATGTGAAGCGAGCGACGGTTAGTTACAGCGATTGTCGCCGGGCTCACAGAGGAAACCAGTAACTGTCCACTTGAGTGGGATAATCGAACCAACGTTGACATGCTTGCCGTTTCGGGCCTCGTCCCACTCGTGAAACGTCACCCACGAATACGGACCAGTGGTATAGAGGCATCGATTCGTGTCCTGGCAGGAGGTGGTCTTGCCGATATTGGCCACCCGGAGCGGATCACGGTTGCTGATATTCGTCAGAGCACTCGCCGTCGGCACCGTTCGAAATTCCAAGGCTGATACACCCAAATCTCTGTTGTCGGCAAAGCCCCAGAGCCAATCGGTCTGACTGCTGTTGCCGTTGAGCTTGGGTAAGAAATTCTGACAACTCCCGTTCCACGTCCCACCGTATGTAAAAGCTTGTGGAACGGTCGAGGTTGACCAAAGCTCTTTATATCTGGTCGAGCCGCTCATCTGTCCCCTGACTGTCCACCTAGCAACTCCGATCGCGACTTCAGAGTTCGCTGGCGTTCCGTAGTTACCAAGGATGGCGTTGAGGCAGGAAGCCTGGTTGTTCTGAGTAGGAAGCTTGAGTCTGGCAACGATTAAGTCAGTAGCCTCCCAAGATGTAGTGTAATCAGCGCTTTGCGCCGAAGCGGGCGTCGGGCCGGTAACAAAAACAAACGTCAGCGATACGACAGACACCCCAATCAACAATCGAAACTTATTCATGCTCTCCCTCACTTTCACGGAGTTTTTAAGCGCTGTCAACCGTGATAAGCAGCATTGATTACCCAACTGATTGTCGCTAGAATTAATCCGTTGCAGAGGTTTTATTGCAGCTATACTCCTGCCCTCATTGATGCTGGACACTGTCTAGCCTCGGAGGCTAGACTCGAAGCACGAGGTCCCATCGTCTAGTGGCCTAGGACGCCTGGTTTTCATCCAGGAAATCACGGGTTCGACTCCCGTTGGGACCGCACTAAATATCCAAACCCTTGACCAGACTCTTTATGTTGCAGGAAAGAGGGAAAATTAGTCGGTAACTGCTCCTGGATTGTTTTTAATGAAGTCTTGCTTTAATCGGTCGGGGGAAGCGGCCTGATCAATACCGGGGATGAAACTAGTGGTAAATGAGTACTCACCGTTGGCTTGACGAGCACGCTCGATACCGGCCTGACGCTCGACGATAGAACCAGACCGAGGTTGGGCTGTCCCACTATCGCCAGTGCTTAATCGATCAACACACACAGCCAAGAAAAATAGGCCGCTGATCGTTAGAATTGCTGTCGATATAGTCTGGGCACTCAATCGGTTAGTCACACCTTGTATCTCCGACGTTACAGATAAGACCGGTAACGTTCCACCGAACCGGCATTAACATTCCGGCGTTATAGTGCTTGCCGTTACCAGCCTCGTCCCACTCGTGAAACGTCTCCCACGCGTACGGACCAGTCGTATAGAGGCAGCGGTTAGTTTTCTGACACGAGGTACCCCGACCGATATTAGATACACGGCCGGGATCAACATTGCTGATACTTGTTGTTAACTGCGCCACGGGAATGCTACGGAACTGGACTGCCGTGTATCCATACGCGAATAGGTCAGAGTTATGAGCGTAGCCGCTTACCCAATCCCCGGCGGGAAAGTTGCCTGTCAAACGGAGCCCGGGCTGGTTGCAAAACCAAGGACCGTTGAAATAACGCTCCCACCGGCCGCTGGCAAACGTAAAAGCGTTTGGGAGAGTTGATGTACTCCAAGTCTCTTTAAACTTTGTGGTGGCATCAACGGAACCCTTTACTTCCCAGCGAGCCGGACCGATCGCAACTTCAGAACTCACTGGATCACCGAAGGGAACGATGACGCTGTTGGGATTCTCGCAATTCTGTTGATTACTCAAATCTGACTGCATTAACCGAGCAACGATTAGGTGGGTTGCCTGCCAATTAGCGACGTAATCACCGGATTGAGCACGGGCATTTTGCGGCGGAATACCCGAAGACTGCGTTACAATAACGGCACTAGCGATAAAGAAAATGGCGGATATAACAAAATTTCGAGTCGTTAACGACAACCGCATCGATTTCCGTCTCATAAAGACATAATCCGTTAGCCGCTTAACCCTGTCAAGCAAGCCTTATCGTAAGGCGAACACAATAAAGAGAACGATAAAAAGGATCGCGAGGAGGCAGTTGACGAGAATGCCTGAGAGCGCGCCAAGCAGGCTGCCGGTGGCTGCCCGGAGCGCTTCTTTTTCGGTTCGCGACCGGAGCTCAACCGCTAGCACACCAACAAACAAGCCGATCAGTCCGCCAAACGGCGGCAGAATCACCAACCCAACAAGCATTCCTAAAAAGCCAGCCCCTAGCGCCCGACCCGATGCGCCCGAAAATTTTGCGCCGAGCACCCCACTGAGATAATCAACGGCGATTGAGGCAAGCGCGATAATTGCTAGAATTGACAGCTCGTTACCGACAAGCCGGTCAAAGCCCGTCACGGCCGCAAAAGTCAGCGCCACTAAGAACATGAACGGGATACCGGGAAAGATTGGGATAAAGAGTCCAACAAAACCGGGGATCATCAAGACAACGGCGACGATTAGCCAAATAAGTTCGCTCATTACCCCCATCATAGCAAGGCTCTTTGAAATGTGCGGCAAATACGGCACACTAGCTCTATGAGGAGCGGACAGCGCGGTTTCACTTTAGTTGAGGTTCTAACCGTTATCGCTATTATCGGCATTCTGACGACGCTGACAACGTACACCTACAACAGCTCGCTCAAACGCTCGCGCGATTCGCAACGTCTGACCGACCTCAAATCAATCCAAAACTCACTCGAACAGTACTACCTTGATAAGCGGACGTACCCGAACTATAAATACAATCTCATTGACCATACCGACAGTATTCCCCATGTCGCCAAATTTCAACTCGAACAATTCCCCAAGAACCTTAAGGAAGGGAGATGTCAGGATCCGTTTGACACTGATGGTACCTATCTAGCACCAAATTACATGACCTCGGTTCCCGAAGATCCGCAAAACAAATCGAGATTGAGCGGAGGGCAGAGCGTCTGCCAATTAGAAGGACCGCGTCCGCCCGGCGCCTATCAGTACCACTATGTCCCGCTCATGACTGCAAGACTTGATTCGCGCACTCAACCGCTCAACGGTTACTACTTGATGGCAAAGATGGAGCGACGCAATAACGTCAGTCCGAACCTCAGTACAATTAGAACGGCCCTGCAAGACTATAATACTTCGCGAGCACTTATCAACCTGCCCACTGCAGGCGAATCGGGTTCTCGGGGTGGAGATCCCTACACCCGGTACGTCTACTTCTACTGTTCACGGGCTATGACCGGTGACCCGACCGCCCCCGGCTGCCACATCAACTACCTCCTCAGCAATAAAGACCGCTAATTCGCGCTCACTGTTGAGTGGGTGAATGCTTAATGAGAATGCCACTGGGTATGGCGGCTTTTTTCGTGACGTTAAAGACGGTGAACGGTCTATTGAAAAGCATCCGCGTTTGCGAATCGATCGCCGGAATCGCTGAGAAAAATATCCCAGAGATCGGCATCACAAACGGCGCGAACAACCACTCACGCGCCACAAACAGCCAATGGGTTGACTTCTTGCCGGGGCGCTGCGGCACCAAAATCGAGGCAATCGTCATATTGGCGATCATACCGATCCAGGCGGCGCTCAGAACAATCCGGTAGACAGCTGGAAAGTTGTAACCAATCACCGTATCGCGAAACTCGCTGACGACGAAGAACGGCAGCCAACCGATGAGTAAAATAAACGACTGAGTCGCCAAGCTATAATGCGCCTCCGCCAGTCGGAAAAACTGCAACCACTTGTGGAAAAACGGAATTCTATTGTTTTGATACGAGTGATCAAACACAATCGGAATATCGGACGCGCCCCAATACCAACGCCGCCGCTGGAGGTACTGCTCCCGAAACGTGTCGTACATACTCTCGCCCTGAACCGCATCTTGATACACCGGCACAAAGATCGGCACAACTTGGTGGTTCCCGTCAAACCGAAAGTACGAGCGCCAAAACTGGTGACCGTCCTCAACCACGGTCGTCACCGACCAAAAATCCGTCTCAACAAGCGCATAAAAACTTTGGGCGTGAGCCGAGAAATTACGCGCATGGTGCGGCCGTAGCGCCTGAATCATCTGCCAGAAGGTTGAGCTGAGCGCGGTAATCTTAACCGGCAACGGCACCTGCCAGATATTATTGAAAAACATCGGCAACGGCTGGAAACTTTTATGATGAGGGTCCGGATCGTTTAGAAATGCCCAGGACACGTTGGCAAAGTATTGCGGATCGACCCGGTTATCAGCATCGAGGGTCGTTGTAATGACATTTTTATAGTTGATCTTCTTTTGATCCAACCATTCCTGAAATCGCCGAGCCGCCCAGGTGATGTTGGGGCCCTTACCGCGAACCTCTCCCGGTATATCAGCTGGATGAAACGTCACCATAAACTTAGCAAATTGGTGCTCGTACTCTTTCATGAGGATCGGGGCGTACTGCGGCGCCAATTCCTTATCTCGCTCCTCGAACGCCACCACCACAAACATTCGATCGTGCGGGTACTTGCTTGTACGAATCGAATCGAGCGTGTGGCGCAGAATCGAGATATCTTCTTTGTACGAGGGGATAATCGAGAGGTGATACAGATCCCGCCAAGCCTCGGGAAAATCGTGCTCCATCCGCGCCTGCCAGTCGATCGCTATCTCTTTGCGATACCGTAGGTAGCCGCGGATGAGGAAGCTGGTCATGATGAAGATCCTGATCAACCAGTAGATCGAATAGATCATCACAATCGTTGCCACAACGTACGGCGCTCGAAACGAAAAGATAAGCAAGAGAATGATCGTTGACCAAGTCAAGGCGCCCGGAATGATCTCCCAAAGCCGGACACGAAACGATTTTTTCATCCGATCCCGAGGCTTAGATAGTTCAGTCCGTAGTACGCAGCGACGATGAGTATGAGCGCGAAGAGGAACGCCAGCATCAACCAAGAGACTGTGGCGTTCTCGCGTATAACCACAAACAGAACAATCGAGTTAATTGCGTAGAGCGACAGAAAGTAACGAAAAACGGTTGGG
The DNA here is from genome assembly GCA_022843855.1 of Patescibacteria group bacterium. GTDB lineage: Bacteria > Patescibacteriota > UBA1384 > 2-12-FULL-50-11 > 2-12-FULL-50-11. Next base: position 62,020 of record JALHMV010000001.1, on the reverse strand, counting down.
TTCTCGGGCATAACGAGCTGCGAGATGAAGAAGATAACAGAAATGAAGAGCGAAACACCGATCCAGGTGATGGTGATTTGGCGACTCAGTGAAAACTCCAGCCAGTACTCACGGAGCTGCCGAAAGGCCGAGAGATTGAAATACCGCATCAACTGAAAGTGTACCAAGACCGATAATGGTTCCACCAGCCCCGTAGTACATCAGCAGCTCGTCACCGGCCACAACGGCGCCGCCCAGCCGGACGCCGCGATACCTACTACCTCGCTTCTCCCAGTCTTCCTGCGCCTCAAAAAGCGGTGCTGTCGTCCGACCGATAACAAAAGCGGGGTTGTGTCGATCAAGAAGAACGGCGCCGATCCGACTGACGCCTTTCGCGTCCTGTGCGTTGTAAAAGAGGAGCCAGCCGCGGGCGACTTCGACAGGTGCGCAGGCAGCAGCGATGCCGCCATCTTCCCAGCCAACCTCTGGCTCAAGCAATTGGTAACCGCCGCCCCAACTACGGAGGTTAGACGAGATTGAGACGTGCATTCCTTTATCCAGCCGGTGCAGCAGCCAGTAGTTACGTTGAAACGGGACAGGAAACAAAACGGGGTCGTGCGAGTCCAAGTCGGCCATGACAGCGCCCAGGCGTTCGAATCGGCGCAAATCGCGGGTTTTAAGGAGCGAGATACGACTGCGCCACGGTACGGCTAAGTCAGGCGCCTTGACGCTTTCTGCTCTATGAACAGAAAGAGCAGCATATGCTATGTAAAAATCCCGGCCAAGCTGGGTAATCCGCGGCGTTACCAAGCCAAGTCGCTCGAGAGTACTTCGCTCGTCGCCCTCAAGGATCGGTAGGTCTAGTCGTTCGAAGTGTTCTCCGTCTGAAGCCACCGCCAACCCCAGGCGCGACAAACCATCGCTGCCAACAGCCTGGTAAAGCATGTGAGTCTTGCCGGAAAAGTTGATTACGGTCGGATCGCTTACCCCGCCTTCTTCCCACCAGAGTGGTCGAGAGCTAAAAAGCTGAGATCGCTTCATCTGGTTAGGGGTCGAAAACGCCGCCCTTGAACGGCCAACATTCCCGTAATTGCTCCGAGAAAAACGAGAACGAGCGAAGAGGACCTCTGGCTTGTTTGGGGAGGTGACTGGATCGGTGCGCTCCGCTCCCCTGCCCCCAAGACGAGCGGTTGAACCGTCGCCTTTCTGGCGGGCGAGACATTCATTGACGCGGCAACACTGGCCGATTTCCCAGGGGCGGCTGACGATGTTTTTGTGGATGAAGTTTTCTTCTGGGCGGTCGCTTTTGATGTTGTCTTCGCAGCAATCGGTGCTCGGTCTGTAACCTGATAACCCAACCCGGCGTACCACAGCTCGACTGTGTCTGTACTAGTATTCCAGTCCGCAATCGCCGAAAACCCGATCCGGTCGCCCAGTCTAAAAAGATTCTTTATGTTCTGGCCCAGGAGGTCGAAATGCGCCTTCGTATCAACACCAAGTAATAGGCGGTCCGTCTCGAGCTCAACGACACGGTCCTCGATCGAGACGAGCTGACCGCGGAAAGGATCGAGTTCAGCCACCCCCACCCGACGCGGCACAACCGGATCGACCGTGCCCAGAGCCGTCCCGTCATCCGCGGCATCAAGAACGATCCGACTCGTTGCGCTGCTGCTCACTTCCCCGGTGATGCGCAGGTGCGTCGGCGGCACCCAAGTCATAGTCCCCTTACTCGCCGAAAGGAAAACTTGGATACCACCAGAGTCGTCTTGGATGTAAAGAACATCACCGCCGACGATGCCCGCCGGCACCGAAACGGTACCGCTTGTTTCAACGAGACTACTGGCTGGCAAGGTTCGCACTTCACCGATCGAACGCACAAACGTCGGGACAGTTGGCAGCGTTAAACGGCTCCAAGTTACATAGTCGTTGCTTCTATAGAGGTTGACGTTACCGGCACCAGAGCTAGTGATGACGCTTACATACGCAGGCAGCTGGCCAAGATGCGTCTTCTGAACCGGTGACGTTGTTGACGACCACGGGTTAACTTTTACGAACGTCGCGGCACCTGTTGGGAGAAATTGAGCTAGGCCGCCCGTTGTCAGCGCCTGATTAGTCTGCCACACCCACACACCGCCCGACACTCGTTGTCCATGATTGAACTCACCGACAGTTGCGACAACGTTCCAAGCGCCAACGACTTCTGAATAATAGCCGGCTGGATGCGCCGAGATTGCAACAGCGTCATCGATCCCACTGATCGGAACAACAGCGGTAAAGCGATGCGTCACCAGAATCAGTGTCGGGTCGGCAACCTGCCAACGTAATTCATACAGACCAGCTGTTGGGAAAGCAGCCAGCACCCGCAGTCCCACGACATACCAAGCGCTCACCGGCTCCGGCGCAACGAGTTCGATCGTATCTATCTCATGCGTGGTGACGAGAAAGATCCGGTTTGGTTGAGTTGGTGATCCGGCTACCAATAGTCGTGAACCGTGAGAGCGCAACGACGACGCCTCCGGTAGAAGGGAGGTAAATGTATTGCCGTCAAAACGGTAACTTATCGTGTCAGTACAAAACGCAGCCACAATCGGCTCTGCAACAAAAGTGGTAGCGGCCGTGCACGGTGCCGCTGACCGTAACTGCCACTCTGTTCCTACGAGCTGGTATCCTTTTAGCTCCCCGGATTCCCAGACGATCAGAGTCAGCTTCCCATTAGTACTGCCAAGCTGGCCGTCGCTAAAAGCGGATGGAAGAGCTGGACCGCTGAGCAGGTGCCACGTGCCCCCAATAAATATTCGAATCTCCACCTGACCGTTACGGATTCCGGTTAAGAAGTAACTCTCCGCTCGCTTGGTAAATGTCGCCTGGCTGATGACTCCGATACCGATCGGGTCGTAGCGTAGCCCATCAGTCGTCCTGAAAAGCTGACCGTCGAAAAAACTAAAGACGGTCTGGTCAATCTGTATCGACGGTCCAGCAAGCCCGCTTTGCTCGGCGCGCTGAAGCGGTTTGGTAACGCTCCGGACGCGATAGGCGTGGTCCCGACTCTGAAAAACTGTTTGATTATTCAGTACGTGAAAATTGTCAGCGTGAGCAAGGGTCGGTAAAAAGAGAAGACCGAAAGCAAGTAGCCACCTAGCTCGGATCATCCTCGGCTTCTGCCTGGTGATGGAATTCGATAATGATTCGAGCTAAACGATTGGGATCGGGCAAGTCATGAATCGTGAAGTAGCCCTGGAGACCGGGTCGGTTAGGGTCGTCGCTGGTGCCAGCACCGGCTGTCTCGATTACCAACGTTCCGTAGTTAAACGTCGTCTGGAGAAAGCCTTCGACTTGGGCGCTAACGTTTTGGACCTGCTTCATCGGCAATTCCGAGGTGCCGCGCGAGAGCAGACCTTTTTGGTCGACGTTGAGAATGCGCTTATTGGTAATAAAGACGATGTCGTAGTAGTAGTTGATCCACGAGCCGAACAGGAACGTCAATAAGAAGACGAAGAAGCCAGAGATAAAGAGAAAGACAATCGGCCCAGCACCCTCAAGGCTGCCGTCAAGCAGGGCCCCGGAAATAAAGAGCAAAACAATCGGTACCAGAGCCATGCCGAGCACCAACCCTAACGTTCCTAAAAAGCCCGCCCAGTGATGTCGCACAATATAATGAATCTTCTCGTCAGCGTGGAGATTGAGATATAAAAAGGCGTCGTCGTTGGTGTCGATGTTCTGCTCAATCAAATGCGGCATTAGTTGATAGCTCCGATATACACCGTCGTCCCAGCAATGACCGTGAGAAGGAGGATAATGTGAATTACCAGAATGCCGATCGACGCATCGCCCGGTAAGCGATATCGGTAAATCTGAAAGAAGTAGAGTAGGTTAATCGCCAACATGACCGCCAAAAAGATTGCATAGCCGAAGAGTACGAGTCGATCAAAGTCCATTGCCGGTTAATTGTAGATCGTAACAGTTGTCAGCGGAAGACTACGGTCGAATGTAGCGCGGCGTTCCGTAGGCGAATGGGTTGATGTTCTGTCGATAGGAGTACGCTTCGGGAGCAATCCAGTTGTATTCTTCGACATCGATTAGATTGCCCCGAACTGCACGCACCATGGCAACATGTCCGTACGGCATATTGGTTCCTTTCGGCCACGAAACAATATCCCCAACACGCGGCGAGCTTGACACGGTATAGCCTTGGTCCTGTGCAAGCGCTGGCCAGTTCCAGGCGCTCCCTTGGCCCGGCCGGGTATTATAGAAAACCAAGCCTGTCTCCCGTAGAAACGCCCAGGCTGCGTACGACGTACACTGGCACTTGTAAAAGAGCCAGGGATCAACACCGCCGCACGAGCCAGTGTAGGGATAGCCACCAGTACCACCGGTCGAACCGCCGCCCATACGACGCCGTGCTTCATATATATCAGCCGAGAGCTGCTCGCGTTGTTGCTCGAGTTTCTTCAGATCCTCCTGAAGCTTTGCTTCGTCTCGCCGAGTAGCTGCCAGATACGTTTCCTTCTGTCCGCGCTGTCGGTCAAGGTACCTTTTATCGCTCGCCAAGCGCGTTTTGAGCGCATCAAGATCAGCCTTCTGCTTTTCGCTCTCAGCCTTCTTGTTACTTAGATCAGTGAGCACATCGCTTGATTTGGCGATGTCTGACTGAAGCTGATCCTGGATTGCCTGAACATACATGGCGTGCGAGACAACGTCGGTGACCGAGTCCCCCTGCGCCAGTCGCTCCGCGCTACTGGTTCGCGAGAGCTCATAGAGACTAACGTACGCGCTCCGGAGACGGGAATTGAGTAGATCGAGCTGCTGTTGCTCGGCCGTGACTTCCTCCGATAGCTGACCGATGACAGCTGAAGCGACGGCGATCTGCTCTTCGGTTGAGCTGATACGCGAAAGAGTTAGCTCAATGCCAGCCTCCAGCTCGTCGATATCGCCTCGGAGACTTGTCTGTTCGTTTCGTTTTTGCTTAAGCTGCTGCTCTTTTCGCTTGAGCTCTTCTTGAAGACGTCGCTGCTGCTCAAGAAGTTCGCTAAGGGTTTCCGCCTGGACGGCCGACGGAGCAAGGAGCGCCGCAATAGCGACGACAGTTAATAGGGCTCGTAGAACGACTCTCCCTCCGCTTAGCATGCCATCTAACGCTAACAACGGTTTACCTTTTAGTCAAACACAAAACGTACAAGAATTAGGCACGCAGGTACCGACGGATCGAGATGGCACTGACCAATACACCAAGAACCACACCAATAACGAGCTGCGTGAGCACTAAACTGCCGAGATGATCGATGACATAATTGAAGAAGCTTGTGTTTAGCACACCGGCCGCACTACCCAAAGTTGTCAGACCACTCGCCCCCTGATACTGCGAGATAATCGCCGCTAAGAGCGGAACGAGCAGCGTGGTTGCCGCTGTCCCAAGTAAGCCGTAAAAGATACCTTCAACGATAAACGGTCCTCGTATGAACGCGTTGGACGCACCGACATAGCGCATAATTTCAATCTCGTCAGATCGGGCAGTGATGGTCAGGCGGATAATATTATAGACGTTGAAGATTGCGATTAAGCCGAAGAAGATGCTCAACAGCCAACCTGCCTGTTGAGCCGTACGAGTACTAGCAATTAAGCGATCGACGATTTCTTTGTTCTTTGTATACGACAGGCACTCGTCACAGATAATCTTGTCAGAGTCTGCTTGGCTAATGGCAGCAACCGTCGCCTCCAACTGTTCAACGTCCTTTGTTTCAATCTCGAGACTACGCGGCAGCGGATTAAACTCGCTCGTAATCGGTTCCTTGACATTTTTATTGAGGGGCAAGCGCTGAAAAATCTGAAGCGCTTCCTCCTTATCAATGTAGTCAGTGGCGACAACATTGGGTATCAAATCAATACGGTTCTGAAGGGCCTTGATACTCTCAAGAGTAATCGCGTCGTCGCGAAAGTAAACCGAAAGATTGATCGACGAGCGAACGGCGTCGGCGGTGTCACGAATGATGAACGAGATAATCAACGAAACGCTAATCATCGTTAGCGTCAAAGCCATAAGTAGGGTCGCGCCGAGCGTTAACCAGCGGTTGCGCCAGAAGTTGTTGTACCCAAGCCGGATAATGCGGATAAATGTTTCCATTTAAATTACGTACTTTCCTGACTTCTGATCAGAGATCAGCTTACCCGACTTCATCAAGATCACCCGACGCTGCATTCGATCAACGACTTGGCGGTTGTGAGTGGCCAAAATAACCGTCGTGCCGCGTGAGTTGATGCGAAAGAGCAGCTCGACAATCTCCCAGGTGTTAATTGGGTCAAGGTTGCCAGTTGGCTCGTCGGCGATCAGGATTTTTGGTGAGTGAACCAGTGCTCGGGCGATCGCGGTACGCTGGCGTTCGCCGCCGGACAGCTCGTGGGGGTAGCTCTTCTTCTTCCTGCCCAAGCCGACTAAATCAATAACCTTGTCGCAGCGGCGCTTAATTTCCGCGTCTGGCACCCCACAAACTTCGAGCGCAAAGGCAACATTTTCCCACACCGTCTTTTGCGGTAGTAGTTTGAAATCTTGAAAGATAACCCCAATCTTGCGGCGATAGAACGGTACTTCGCTGTTACGCAAATCGGCGAGGTTGCGCCCGGCGACGAAGATCTGACCGCTCGTCGGCGCCTCCTGGCGAGTGAGTAGTTTGATAAGCGTTGTCTTACCTACCCCGCTCTGGCCCACCAAACAAACGAACTCACCCTCACTTATAGAAATAGAGACGTCCTTCAGAGCGGCGTTAGCGGTATATTGCTTCGTAACGTGTCGCAATTCGATTAACGGCACCTTATCAGGCGCCTCAACGACTGTTGGAGCGGCTGGGAGCGTCGAGCCGATATTCAAAATATCTGTCATGACAGTGGTTCGAGCATATCAAGCCTCGCCCCGAAGAAAAAGCGTCAGCTCAGAGGCTAGCCCACTGCTCTAAGTCAGCCTCGACATGGGCCGCGACTTCAGCGTCAGGTTGCTGAAGCAAGCGTTTCAACTCTCTAGTGTACTTTTGAACGTTGTCGCTATCGTTTCGTCTTTCGCTCACATATGCCATCAAACCCGTGCATTGCGCCTGACAGACAACATAGGTGAGATCGTCGTGATCTGCCGCAAACCACCCAAGCGCCTCCTCCGCGTCCTCGAACGATCGGTCGACGTTCTTGAGAGCCAAGTGCGTGACGGCCCGGTCTAAGAGCGTTGAGGCTCGATACCAACCTTGGGTTGGTGTCTGCCGCAGAAGCTCGAGTGCTTTATCCATGTACATCAGTCCCGTATCGGGCTGCCGATGAAGCGTAAAATGCAGCCCAAGCTTATCGTAAGTGGCTGCTTGCTCGGCAGTATCTTCAACTTCCCCGAGAAACTGAATGCTACGCTGGAACGATTCAAGCGCTACCGCTGACCAGCCGACTCGGTCAGCGGTGATTGCGATGTCTCTTAAGACAGCACCTTGACGGTCTTTTCTATCAATCGAACCATACATCGCATATGCCTTACCGAAGTAGGCGCTGGCAACACGAAACTTCGACTCTTCTGATCGTTTGATCGTCAAGCGAACAGCGTCTCCAGCCATATGGAGCGCAGCCGCTGCCCGGGATACATCCCCCTCTTCTTGAGACAATGCAGCGATATCTTGATACAGCGGTAGCGCTTCGGCGATTTTTCCACCGTAATGGAAACGCTTCGCCCGATCAAACGCCCCCTTGAGATCGATATTCGACATCAGCCCCGATGATGAGCGGCGTTGATTAAACCACAGTTCTTGTATTTATACGGTTTCTGAGTCTCGGGATTAACGGCACCGCACGGGCACGGGTCGTTGCGACCGATCTTTGTTTTATTTACCGGAGCCGCTGACTCGCCTGAATCGCTGGCTGAGAGTTTCGTTGCCGTGGGAGCTGGCGGCGGCGGTGGCGAGTTCTCAATCTGCACATGGAGCAGCATCTCACGAATTTGTCGATTAATATTTTCCTGCAACAGACCAAACAGGCGGTAGGCCTCCTGCTTATACTCAACCAACGGGTCCCGCTGCCCGTGAGCGCGAAGACCGATACTGTCGCGAAGTTCTTCCATTGATCGAAGATGCTCAACCCATAACACATCGATTGCCCGCAACGTAACCGCTCTTTCGACGCTAAAACGAAGCTCTGCTGACCAGTCGTTAGCCTTGCTATCGTAGGAGGATCGTTCTTCTTCGGTCATACTCATAACGATTGAGCTATGGAGCTCATCAGCCTGTTCGGGGCTATTAGCTCGCAGAACTCGTTCGCGATTGCGATAGATCGCTTCGCGATGTTTATTCATAACGTCGTCGTACTCAACAAGATGTTTACGAATTTCAAAGTTGTGCCCTTCAACCTTGGTTTGGGCTTGCTCCACGGCTCGACTCATCAGCTTGTTATGAATCGCCATATCGTCCGGGATATTTAGGCGCTCCATTAAGCTCTTCATCTTCTCGCCACCGAAGATACGCATAAGATCGTCTTCCATTGAGAGGTAGAACTGGCTAACACCGGGATCGCCCTGACGGGCAGCACGGCCACGCAACTGATTGTCGATACGACGAGACTCGTGACGTTCGGTACCGATCACAAACAGACCACCCAGCTCAATAACGCGCTGGTGATCCTTCTCCCACGCTTTTACGTCCTTAGCGCCCGCCGCTTTTGCCGGCGGTTGTCCGCCGAGAATGATATCAACCCCTCGACCAGCCATGTTCGTCGCAACCGTCACGGCTCCAGGTCGGCCGGCTTGCGCGACGATCTCGCCTTCCTTCTGATGGTATTTTGCGTTTAAGACCGTGTGTTCGACGCTAAGATTCTTGAGAAACTTTGATAATCGCTCCGACTTCGCAACTGATACCGTTCCAATCAGGACCGGCTGCCCAGTCTTTGTCAGCTCTTTGACCTGCGCCGCTACCGCTCGGAACTTAGCGTCCTCTGTCTTATAGATCGCGTCTTCTCGATCGATACGCTGGTTCGGTCGGTTCGTTGGGATAGTCACAACCTCAAGGCCGTAGATCTTTGAAAATTCCTCGGCCTCGGTCGTAGCCGTTCCTGTCATGCCAGAGAGCTTGGAGTAAAGACGAAAGAGATTTTGAAATGTAACAGTAGCCAACGTAACTGACTCTTCCTTAACAGCAACTTGTTCCTTTGCCTCGATGGCCTGATGTAAGCCAGCCGAGTACCGCCGACCAGGCAACATACGACCGGTAAATTCGTCAACAATAATCACCTCGCCGTTCTTAACGACGTAATCCCGGTTCTTTTGGAAAAGGGCGCGGGCACGAACTGCGACATCGGCATGGTGAACTAACGTAACGTTCTGCGGATCGTACAGATTTGCAACGCCGGCAAGACGCTCTAGCTTTTGTATCCCAGCACTAGTCAGCGAGGCCGTCCGCGCTTTTTCATCAACTGTGTAGTCAGTATCGGGATTCAGCTTTTTCACATACGCTGCAAACTGCGCGTACAGCTCGGCAGATTCGTTAGATGCGGCCGAAATAATTAACGGGGTCCTGGCTTCGTCGATCAGAATTGAGTCAACTTCATCGACGATAGCATATGCTAATTCTCTTTGAGCAAGCGGAGCGACATCTTGCGTCATGTTGTCGCGTAGGTAGTCAAAGCCGAACTCATTGTTGGTACCGTAGGTAATATCCGCCTGATACGCCTCTTTCTTCACAACCGGCCGGAGACGCTTGAGGCGATCGTCGTTTTCATCTTTATTCTCAAATTCATGGTCAAAGACATATGCGAACTGCGGGCCAATTACCCCAACTGATAGGCCGAGGAAATCGAAGATCGGTGCCATCCATCCTGCATCACGACGAGCTAGATAGTCGTTGACGGTGACGAGATGGGCTCCTAGTCCCGTCAGGGCGTTGAGGTAGAGGGCGAGACTCGCAACAAGGGTCTTGCCTTCGCCGGTTTTCATTTCGGCGATCTGACCTTGGTGCAACACTGCCCCACCGATAACCTGAACGTCGTAATGACGGAGGCCAATTGTCCGTTTCGAAGCTTCGCGAACAAGCGCAAACGCTTCAGGTTGATAATCTTCAAGGAGTTCGTTAATCGCCCGTTTAATCGTTTTATTCCGTTCGGGTCGATCCTCGATAAGTCGGGCCGCATCCCAAATCTCGCGAGCCGATGCACTGATCTCGGCTTTGAGTTCTAATGATCGTTGACGCAGTTGAGCGTCCGTTTTCTGCTCAAGCGTTGGCTCGTGAGCAGCGACAGCCGTCACGATGGCAGTATATTTACTAACTTCACGCTGATTTGGATCACCAAGAAAACGAGACAAAAACGACATCGTTCTACCGGAGTTGCGACGGCAGTTCGATCGATCCGTCTGGTTTTTGGTTATTTTCTATAATCGCTAGGAGGAGGCGCTCGGTGGCGACCGTTCCGTTGAGGCTGTGCGCGTACTGCTCCTGACCGTTACTGCCACGATACTTTATATTGAACCCGCGAGCCTGAAAGTCACCGCAGTTGCTCGTTGAATGAGTCTCTCGATACTTTTCTTGGCTGGGGTACCAAGCCTCGATATCATATTTCTTCCTCGCCGGAGCTCCGAGATCACCGCTTCCGATGAGAACTACTTGGTAGGGCACGTCAAATTGGGCGGTAAATTCTTCCTGGAGACTAAGGAGAAACTGGTGCTCTTCTTCGGAGCGTTCTGGTGTGGTGATCGATACGACCTCAACTTTGTCGAACTGGTGCTGCCGGAACATACCGCGAGTATCTTTTCCGTACGAACCTGCTTCGCGACGAAAGCAGGAAGAAAAACCGACTAGACGTAGGGGCAGATCACTCTCGCTAAAAGTACGGTTGTGACCCAGCGCTAGGAGCATTGGCTCAGAAGTACCAACCAAGAATCGGTCCTCAACGGCAAAAGTGTCTTCCCGACCAAACGGGAAGTAGCCGCTGTGAGTAAAGATCTCTTCCCGGGCCATTACCGGTGGGACAACGGGCTGAAAGCCTCGTTCGATCGCAAACTCAAGTGCACGATGCATCAGCTTCATATGAGCGAGAGCGGCTGGTCCCTTAAGATAGCGAAACCTGGCGCCGCTCGCGTAGGCTGCCGTCTCGGTATCCAGCCAATCAAGACGAGTCATCAGCTCTTCGTGGGCCTCTCCTTGTTTATGCCTAATCATCCCAACGGTCTTGATACTGGTGTTGGCCGATTCGCCAGCGCCAACAGGAACGTCATCGGCGACGATCTGAGGAACAAGTGACCACGCTTCAAGTCTGCGAGCCGCGATTGATCGCTCTTCTTCCTCGACGACTTTCAGCTTTTCCTTAATTTCCTTGAGCAAAGCCGCGTTTTGTTCAGCTGACTCTTTGGTCTGGGTAAGGGTATTGCGTTGCTGTCGAAGGGCTTCAGCTTGCCCAACAATAATGCGCCACTGCTTATCGAGTTCGAGAATCCCGTCAACTAGATCGGTATTGCCGCCGCGCTTGGAGATTGATTGGCGAACGAGGTCGGGTTGATTACGGATAATGTCGAGGTCAAGCATTGCCCCCGTAGTGTAGCAGACGGCTTCGAGAGAACCAAGAAAAGTTAGGCAACGCCGACAACCGTATACGCAACTTCACCGTCTGGCGTCTTAACCTTAACGACGTCCTTCTCTTTGTGACCAAGAAGTGCTTTTCCAACGGGTGAGTCGGTCGAGATTTTGCCCTTGGCAGGATCAGACTCGGCGGGGCCAACGAGTTCGTATTGATCAGTATCGCCTTCTACTTTAACGGTTACTTTTGAGCCAACACGGATAGTCTTATCGTTTGAGCGGGCGCTATCGGCCACCACCTTGGCGTGCTTAATAACGTCCTCAAGCTCCTGAATACGACCTTCAATGAACGATTGCTCATCTTTGGCTGAGGAATACTCAGCGTTCTCACTGAGGTCGCCCAGCTCTTTGGCTGATTTTATGCGAGATATGACATCTGGACGCCGCTCTTCGACGAGTTCTCTGAGCTCTGATTCAAGCTTCTCTAAGCCTTCCTGAGTAATAAGTATCTCTCTTTTCATTCTTATTGCCTTTCTTAATCAATAACCATCGTTACGAGCCTAACAAATATGGTCGAAAATGGCCCCGTCCATAAAGAAGCTACAATCGCTGTATCAGAGAGATTTTAGCAATAGGTATTTTAGCGTGTCAAGGTGTAAACCCCCCTTGGCGAGACATCCAATTGCTGAGACAACTTCAAGGTTATCTATTGGATACGCTTTCTTAGTTGGTATACTCAGCGTCGATGAGAATCTCGCCACACACACCTCGTCTTCCTGGTTGGGAACAGTTACTCCATCGGTTGCAACGCGGCGAACCATTGGAGTTGCCGTCCAGACAAGAGGCGGCGATCCTTACGCTCGTCACCGACGGCAAAGGCGACCGCCGGACTATCCTCGGGAGACTTGTCCTCAGCCTCACCCGATTAGAAGATATTCATAGCGCCATCGTTATCCACGACACGAAACGCTCCCAAGAAGTGCTGGCAACGACCATCAGTAGAAAACGTTCACAGGCACTGATCGAATTACCGATACTGCAACGGCTGATTAACTCTCGACGAACGGTCCAAGAGAAGATAACAGCGGCCGACCCCTGGCTCAACGAGCGGTGTCGATGCATTTTTGCGATGAGCCTCGGCGAGGCGAAAACTGGTTATCGATTAGTCCTCCTCTTGCGAAGCCCGTTTTCAGAAGAACGGCTTGCGTATCTGCGCTTAGTCAGCCGTCTGATCGGACTCGGTTTACAGAATCAGGATCTCGCCGAACAAATTCGCCGGGAAGCTGAGAGCGTCGCCTCCCTCACCCGTCAGCTCAGTGAAGGCATGGCGATCCTTGACGACCAGTTCGTCATCAAGTACTGGAATAGGCCGATGCAGCGACTGACTGGGTGGTCCCCTGCCGCGGCCGTTGGACAATCGATCTTTTCTATCCTGACACCAGCCGATAATGGCGATACACTTCGATCAGCTCTCAGCCAGCTCACGGAACAGCCGAGAGAGAACCTGTTCCGACAGGAGATTGGACTACTCTCGAAGAGTCGGGTGCAGAGATGGGTTGAACTGGCTGGGTCAGCTATTCGTGACCACAATCAGCAAGTTCACCAGTATATTCTTCTCGCTCGTGACGTAACCGAACATAAATTACTCGAAGAGCGTAAAAACGAGTTTATCTCGATTGCCACTCATGAGCTGCGTACACCGATCACTGCGATCAAAGGCTATCTCAGCTTGATGGAGCGAGACGCCTCATCGCTCAGTGATAAGCACAAAGGATATCTGGAGCGAGCAACGGCTGCCAACAATCGGCTCATCAAGCTCGCCGAGGATCTGCTGCTGTCGGTGCAAGTCGAAGAAGATCGCTTGCGTCTCAACCTGAGACCGATCAACCTAGCAGTCGTGGTTAGTAAAGTCGTTCGCGATCTCACCCCAAAAGCGCTCGCAAAGGACCTGCTACTGAACTACACCTCCCCAAACTTTGTTACCTGGGTTGTTGGTGATGAAGAGAAAGTACAGCAAATATTTGAAAACCTTATCGACAACGCGATCAAGTACACACCGCGCGGTGCTATTGATGTTTGGTTTGAGAGATCGAGGAGTCAGGATCAAACGTTTATTATTACCCATGTTCGAGACAGCGGTATTGGAATAAGCTCCAAAAACTACGCATCAATATTTGAGAAGTTCCGCAGGACTCACAATACTGTTGAAATCCGGGAGTCAGGCAGCGGACTCGGACTATTTATCGTTAAGTCATTTGTAGAAAAACTCGGTGGAAAGATCACGCTATCGAGTAGAATAGGCAAGGGAACAACGTTTAGTGTTCGATTAAATAGCAGTGAGGAGTTAGTTAATGACTAAGCAGAGGACGAGGGACGAACGTAAGACAGTGTTATTAGTGGAAGATGAGCCGCTCCTCATCGATCTCTACGAAGAGCGTTTTGCGGAGGAGGACTTCAATGTTAGAACCGCGGAGACCGGAGAAGAGGCTCTGCTCGCCTGTTCGCGCAACCCAATCGACCTCATCTTGCTGGATATTCTCCTGCCCGGCATGAATGGGTTTGAGGTTCTCCGTCGTCTGAAGGCAAACGTCGACACTCGCGACATCCCGGTCATCGTTCTGACCAATCTCGGCAGTGAGCAGTCGGACAAAGATAAGCAGCTCGCCATATCTCTGGGGGCCGTCGATTACCTCGTCAAGTCCTACCACACTCCTGACGAGATGGTCGAGATTATTCACCGGCAGCTCGCAAGCTAATTCTCTTGACGGAAGACTTTTCGAAATAAATTACCGATGTAAAGCTCGACGGCATCAGTGAAGCGTCGAGGGTCACGACCGAGCAAGTCTGTGATTTTATCTAATCGGTAAATCACCGTATTTCGGTGCACATTCAAAGTCTCCGCTGTTTTGGTCAAATTTAGACTCTCGGCCAGGAAAACCTCGAGGGTTTCTGATAGTTCTGGGTCGTTGAGGGCATCAAAGAGATGTAGGGCATATGTCGATTTTTGTTCATCGGTGCCAGAGAGAAGGAGGGGGAGTACTCCGAGACCTTCAAATTGATGAGCTTGACTTGGCCCAACCATCCGTCGGCCGATCCTGAGAATCTGGAGGGCCTCTTGGACGGATCCAAGCAAACTCGCCGCCGAACTCGCTGGCGTACCGATACCAATTGTAACCTCCTTGATGTACACGTTGGTTAGCGGCTGAGTTATCGCTTGAAAATGTTTCTGAAGAAGCGCACAGAAACCATCGTAGTCGGTGTCTCGTAGGTCTTTTAAGACCAAAAAGTTATCCCTACCAAGGTAGCCAACAAGATTATCAGTGCTTTTACTGAAGAAGCTGTTGAGAGTATGCTCAATGTCACGTTTTTTTGCGGCAATAAGATCGCTTCTGTCCCCAAGAGGCGCACCGGCTGTCTGTAGATAATTATCCCAAAATCCTCTGAGCTCAAGAACCAGAGCAGCGCGCGGAAGGTCGGCCTGGTAGCCAAGGGCTGTCAGCTGTTCCTCGAACTCAGTGCCATCAATAGTAAGCGGCTTATACGCTACTCGTGTCATCAACAAATCAACCGCATCAGGACGCGGTCGAAACGAGACGAGAAACTGGTGGATGACCAAATCACTCAGACTCCGAATGATAGAGATAATCTCATCGTGTGGTTCGGCGGCAACAACGACCACTGCATAGAAACGAGCGTCGACATAGATTGGGATACCAACAAGCTCTTTCTCTCCATCGATAAGAACAGTGTCCGAGTCAGGTGTTACCGCTTCGGCAAAAACATACGACTTCTTCTTGGTTAGATCGTTGGCCTCTGAATTAATCCGACCGCTCCTGTCGGTAACGGCAATCGGTCGATTAACAATCTGTTTAAGATTCTCAAACAATCGTGTCAGTAAGTATGGCGACATATTCCTCCCTATAACTATGACTTCGTACAAAAGTAACCATTACAATAATACGATAAACCTATTACATCATTAGAAATAGTATATATTTATGTAACTTCGTACAACTTACTCTGGTGTGCTGGGGGGAGCTGGAACAATGGGTGTGAGAGGGAGATTAAAATAGCGCTCGATAATATTACGCGCAACCGGTGCAGCGACTGCCGAACCCTCACCGCCACCCTCAACAATAACGGAAATGGCAATCTCTGGTACAGCGTACGGAGCGAAGGCCGTGAACCACGAATGAGTTTTATCCTTGGACTTTGATGTTTGGGCAGTACCCGTCTTGGCCGCCACCTCAACTGGCAATACATTGAAGGGGCGGGCAGAGCCGCTAACAACAGTTTGACGCATGCCTTCACGAACAACGGTCAGTACAGAACCATCGACAACCGACGATCGGTCAATGACCGGTACTAGATCCTGGCCAGCATCGCCCCCTGTTCCAAGAATCGTTTTGACCACCCGCGGCCGGTACAGCGTGCCCCCGTTAGCAATAGCCGCGGTTGCTCGGGTAAGTTGAAGCGGGGTAACGAGCAGATTTCCTTGTCCAATTGAGGTGTTATAGGTATCGCCAAGAAACCAACTCTCTTTTTTGATTCTTTTTTTCCAATCTGGGTTCGGAACAAGGCCTTTTGTTTCGGATCCCGAACCCAGATCGATACCGGTCGCGCTGCCGAAACCGAAGCGCTCCAGGTAACTCTTAAGTCGATCGATACCGAGTCCGGGAATTTGTTTGTAGCCGCCACCGAGCGCAAAAAAGAATATGTTATTACTCTCTGCGATCGCCTGGCGGACGGCGGTTCGACCATGGGTCTTCCAGTCAGAAAACGTTGTCTGACCTACGACGATTTTTCCTTCTGACGTATCAAGGACAGTCGAATCAGAGATGGTCTTTTCGGCTAACGCTGCAGCAGCAACAAATGGCTTGATAGTAGACCCGGACGGGTACTGGCCGGCAATGGCGCGGTTAATCAGTGGGGCGCCGGGATCGGTCAGGATACGTTGACGATCAGACGAACTCACTGCCGGCGAGAAGAGATTGTTATCAAACATCGGGAAGCTAACCATACTGAGGACATCACCAGTTCTAACATCGAGAACCACAGCCGCACCGCTGGTGGCGTTATTCTTTTGGATCGCCTCCCCAAGCGCTTGGGCGGTAACGCGTTGAAGATCGCTATCAAGACCAAGAACGAGCGACTTACCGGCGGTGGGCGGCTTGGAACCGATCGGCCTGATTGCTCGACCGAGCGCATCGATCTCAAGCGTCTCAGCCCCGGCAATTCCCTGAAGATATTCATCATAGCTCGCTTCAACCCCGCTCTTTCCAAGAAAGGCGGTCGGGAGAAGGTCGGGACGCTTCTTCAGATCTTCGGCCGTGACCTTGCTGATATAGCCGACCAGGTGACCGAGTCCCGGCACATCACCGTAATAACGACTCGGGGCTTTTTCGAGAGTCACGCCGGTTAGTTCGGTTAGGCGAAGTTCAAGAGAGAGCGCTCGATTGCGATCGATGCCCTCTTCAAGCGTCACCTGATCACGTCGGAGCGAGGACTCGATCCTCTGCCGCACTTCGTCCGACGACCGATCGAGTACCGTCGCAAGACGGTTAATAAAAGTAGCTCGATCAGCTTCGGTTCGAGGGTATTCAGCTGGACGAAACACCACAGAGAAACTCGGTCGGTTTTGAACGAGCGGCACACCTTTGCGGTCATACAAGAGCCCTCGAGGAGCGAGTGTCGGCTGTGTCTCGAGCCGATTACCCTCTGCTCGGGAGAAGTTCTCTGCCCCTTTTGTTATCTGTAAGCCGACTAGACGCCAACCAAGAATGAGGGCAATGACAACGCTTACGAGCCGAAAGCCTAGGAAGGCCGGCGGCGACTCGATACGCTCTTCGTAACTGAGACTGTCAACCGTTCCAGTACCGGTATTGCGATAGTCGTTCTTCTGATCAGCCAGTTCGTAGTCTGCCTGAAACTCGTTTTCAATTCGCTTCAGAGACGTGATAGGCAAAAAGGGATCAAAGATTCCGCGGTCGCTCGGTCGAACGAGCGACCGCTTGACCATTAAAAAAGTTAGCAATTTTCTTAACATCATAATCTTCGCCCCGCCCACCGTTGGAGAAATTTAAACCGTGCCCCAAGAGCATAGTAGATAACGGCTCCGTACATCACATTAGCAATTGCTCCACCGACAATTAAGCCAATCGTGAACGACTGAGAAAAGACACTGAGTATCACCCCCAACCATACGGAAACGATTGCCAGCGTGAGGAGCGCTAACGGAAAAGATGAGAGTTCGAAGAAGCGTTGCTTGAGAAAATAGGTTATCCCGTACGCACCAACAAAGATAATCGGCCAAGCCAATAGCGGTAGAAAGCCGATCAGTGCGTATGTACCACCGAGGAGCAGGGTTAGGCGCAACGCCTCATGCGGCGACCCAAACCAGGTGAAAGCCCAAACAACAATCAATCCCACCGTCGCACTGAAAAAATCGTTACTTTGTCGGCCCAGCAACCCGAAGTCAATGACCGCCACGAGGACAATGAGACTAAGCTGCAATAGAGCCATTACTGCTTTACGACCAGAACGCTCGTTAAGTTGCTCGAGTTAATCGGTGAACTTATTCGAAGTGTAAGGAAGATTTCTTCTTTTGAAGATATGATCTCTTCAACAGATCCGACAGCGATTCCTGCTGGGTACAAACCCTCGAGGGCCGATGTGACGACCGAGCTACCCTTTTCGACTCGTGTATCGAGCGGGATGTTTTCAACCACTAGCCCTCGGATACTTCCCTTGAGGAGGCCAATAGTTTGACTGTCCGCCAACATAACTGGCGTAACTAAGTTGCGATTACTCAGCAACCAGACTTGAGCGGTCGATTCCGAAACCGCATCGATCTTGCCGATCAAGAATCCGCCCGAAACCACCGCCTGACCGCGCGCAATACCGTCTCGTGCACCGCGGTTGATCGTGAGGGTTTGGAAAATTGCTGTTGGAGAAAAGTTGACGACTGACGCGGCAATAGTCTGCAGATCGCTGCGAGCTTGTTGAAACTGGAGGTCGAGCTTTAGACGCTCGTTCTCTCCGCGAGCAAAGAGGAGTTGAGCAATCTCAGCATCGCGAGCAATTATGTGTTCTTTGAGCTGGGTATTCTCACGGGCTAGATCGTTGACGGTAAATAGAACGGAGAACGCTGACTTCATCCGATCACCCAAGTTACTGACGATCGAGGCGGGGCCGCTAATCGAGGTGCGAAGCAAATCGCGAACTGGTTGAAAAAAACTAAACTGCCCAAGGAGGATGAGCGCAATCACGATGCCGACAAGGGTACTTCGTCGTCCGAGCCACTTCCGTAAACGGCTTACCTCTCTCATCACTTGAGGGCGCTTGAGAGCAAGACCGACTCAAGCGTTTCGAGATCCTCCAGCACCACACCGGTCCCTCGAGCAACACACGTCAGCGGGTCGTCGGCGATAAAAACTTTTGTTTGGGTGGCTTGGGAGATAAGGGTGTCTAGCTCGCGAAGCAAGGCGCCGCCACCAGCTAGAACTATCCCACGCTCCATAATATCGGCGAGCAATTCCGGGGGGGTCTCTTCGATCGTCACTTTTACCGCTTCGACAACAGTCGTAATCGACTTCGAAAGCGCCCGGCGCACCTGTTCGTCGTTAATAACGACTTCGCGCGGCAATCCAGTCACCAAATCACGGCCGCGCATCGGCTTCTCCAACTTTTCACGCAAAGGGAAAGCTGAGCCGATTTCAATCTTGATACTCTCGGCAGTACGCTCTCCGAGCAGTAGGTTGAAGTTGTCTCGAGCGAAATTAATAATGTCTTGGTTCATCTCGTCTCCCGCTGTGCGAACCGAACGAGACGCGACGATCCCGCCCATCGAGATAACGGCTACTTCAGTCGTACCGCCGCCGATATCAACGATCATACTTCCCACCGCCTCTTGAATCGGTAAGCGCGCTCCGATAGCCGCCGCAACTGGTTCTTCGATCAGGAAAGCCTGTCTCGCGCCGGCGTTCATCGCAGCCTCTTCAACGGCGCGACGCTCCACTTCTGTCACGCCGTATGGGATACCAATCACAACGCGCGGTCTCGGCAGAAGTGAGAAGCCTTCCTTGTGAACACGGTCGATAAAGTACTTGAGCATCTGCTCGGTTACTTCGAAGTCGGAGACAACACCGTCGACAAGCGGTCGCGTCGCAACGATATGGCTCGGTGTTTTACCCACCATTACCTGCGCTTCGTGACCGATCGCTAGAATCTGTTTCGTCTTTTGGTTTAAGGCGACAACCGAAGGCTCGTTAATAACGATGCCCTTCCCGCGAACGTAAACCAGGGTATTGGCCGTTCCAAGGTCAATCCCCACATCTTGAGAAAACGCACCGAAAAGCCGGTTCAGCATATTGATGGCAGTCTAAACAAGGCGTGCCCGTTAGTCAAAGACAAGAACCGCTTTCGCTCCCGACAAGATCGTTGCCTTACTGCCGGTCCAGTCGCGGATCGAATCCATGAGATTCTTGTACGAGTATCGAAACTTCTCTCCACGTCGGGTCCCCGGATCGTTGGTGATAAATCCGTTGGCGTCGTAACCTCGCACAACCAACATATGATACGGCGGGCCGCCGCGCGTAAAGTTTGGATTTTCAAGTAGTCGCCCAGCGGCCGGGACAATAACCGGGCGGCCGGCGGCAATTTCGGATTGAATATCCGTAACGGTGGGATTGGTAATAATCCGTCCTGTGTTCATACTGTAGTAATCCCGAGCGATACGCGATAACTCTGCCAACGTCACATCGTACTCATACCCTCTGGCGGTCTGCCACGCAACCAGAGCTTTTAGCTCGTCGTCGATCGTCTGGAGCGTGCCGAGCGACCTTTCAGTTCGAAAGGCGTGAACCATCATTAAACTCGCCTCCTCGCATGTTTCCTGGTGGAGAGCATCCCACACTCCAAATGGTGCCTGAACCATGAACGGGACTTCAAGCAGCGCCGATGCCGGTACCGTTGGTGCGACAGGGGTCCTTTGCGGCTCTGGCTGCGAAACTACTACGGGGTTAGGCGGCGCTTCTTCGACGCGTACCACGCTGTAACGCTCTCGAAATAACCAACTGATCAGTACGGCGTAGACGATCAGGCTCACCCAAATTACCAGACGTCGCTGGGAGCGAGTCGGCTTGCCCATCACTCGACAACAACCCCATGAAAACCAAACTTCGACCAATCGCTTCGTAGCTTTGCTGCCGACCAGGTTAGTCGTCCTGCGATCGGATCGTTAATAATAAAGCTCGTTGGGTTGTCGACGCTGCCGCGGAAGCCGATGAGAGTACGGGCGTGCTCGCCCTTCCAGGCATTGATTGTTCGGCCGGCGGGTGTGACCCAGGGATCGGCGTAAGCGGCCCCCTGTACCCCCCATATTACAATCGGGTTTCCCGCCTCTAATTGACGTGCTGCCTCCTGGAGAGAGATCCCGCTGACAACTCGTGCTGGCCGCCACGCCGAAGCAGCACGCGCAATCGGATCCCAATGTACGCCGTATCCAGTGGTGTTCTGCGCACCGTTTATTTCTCCGACAAACGCAACGTCCGGATCCCCCCACCCTCCCGGTGTTCGCGGCGTGGGATCGTAGCCGACTCGGGCCATAATGTCGTCTTCGCTCACTCGTACACCTTTACCAGCCAAGGCCATCTTGAGCGCCGCTGCCTCGCACGATAAGGCCCGATCCTGTCGATCCCACGCAATATTTAGCAGTACAACCTTCTCCTCAGTCGTAAAAGTAACGATTGTCTCAGATCGACTCGGCACGCCGTACTGACCCAACGCTCCGCGCCGCAGTGCAATTGTGTACTTAGTGTTGTAGGCCCAGCCGTTCGTTGGCTGAATTTTCAAGCTCTTTTCTTGCCACGACACCGCATACGCCGTTGGCGGTTGCACGGAAAGCGCGTCGGTAACGCTTGCCTGATCTGGCTGTTGGTCAAACGTCACGGTTACCGGCGAGGTACGGCTAATGCCGCTCTTTTTATTCGGGGTTGCCCCCACGACCCGAAGCGCACCAACAGTGCGGAATCCAACCTTAATCGCTTCGGTCGTTGGCGTACCTGTCAGATCCTTGACGCCGGCAGGAATGGTGACTGAAAAGTCGGTATCGAATGGGAGCTCTCCCTGGGCTTCAAACACCAGTACTTTCGCGTTCTCCCATCGCCAGGAACCGGCTAAGCGCGGAGTCAGTTCCAGAACCGCGTCAACCGACGCTTGATCCATTGCCGCTGAGAATTCTAGAACTATCGTTCGATTTGTTGGCGCTACTGCCTCCCCCGAAGGATCAAATCGTATAACCGCTGGTGGGGTCGTGACGGTAAATGATCGTTCGAAGATCTTTTCTTTCGGCTCGCGCTTAACCGCAGTCTGACTGGCTGCGGCGATATGAACCAGCTCACGCTCGGCGATGAGCCGATATGACTGCCCTGCAATCAACGGACGAACCGGCCGAATTCTATATTGACTGTTAACTGGGTCAGCTTCGATCACAACATCGGCTGCGGGTTCCAGCCGAAAAGAAAAGTCGACCACATTGCTGAGGGACTGATCAAGGGATAGTTGAATCGTACCGTCTGGCTCAACATCAGTCGCGTTCTCAGAAACGGATGCCGCCACTATCGTTGGTAATTCGCGTACATTGACCGCAAACTGTACGACAGAGCCAGCTGAAGAAAGAATCGGCCCAACCCCATCAACACTGATGGTGTACTGCTGTTCTGGTAGCCAGACGGTCTCGGGTTGAAAGGTCAGCTCCCGGGCAAATCTCCCATCGCTCCACCGCCAGCTTCCCTCGATCGTTGGTACGATCTTGGGCACAATCAGCCGTCGATTGACAGGTAACGAAAAACGAACAGTCACAGCCTCCTGTAACCCGACCCGGTTATCACTGGCCAGGCCGCTCACGATTGTTTGAATCGGCGCGTATCGACCAGCGATATATATAAGAGTCACTAGCGCAGTGAAACCGAGTACGATCAAGCCAACAAGAATTTTCGGATGATGGCGACGCATCAGCGCTTCTTTAACTTCAGATCCTTGAAGGCTGGGTACATCGGGCCCCACAACGCTCCGAACAACGCCACCGCAACAATCTCTTCAACCGGTATACCAAGTAGAGTAAATCCGGAGAACGTTGTTTCAGCTAAAACACCGAGATTAGAAGGAACGCCAAGTATCCTGACCAGCAAGAATGTTGAGCTGACGTAAAAGAGTGCCATCGCCGCTCCGGAGAAGAGTACGTCCCAAACCAAATCTCGTCGGAACGCAACAACAATACCGACCTCGACTAACAGCGCACAGATTAACGGACTAACCGTTTCGGCTGTGGACATCACGCCAACTAAGAAGATAATCGGCCCAACCAGGAGCCAGAGGAGCGGCTGTCTTGATCGGCTATGCAGCTTGAAATGCTTACTAAACAGCACTTCATACGCCGCCGCAGCAACAGCTCCAAACATAAACAACGTGACCAGACGGAGAAGGCCAAACGGGAAATGTAAGAAGTGGAAGGTGAGTGGGAAGACAAGAAGGATCGGAACGGCAAGTAGCCCGCCCCAGAGCATCGGTCGACGAAGATCGGGGCGCAGATACGCTCCCGTCGCCGCAAGCACAGTCGGGATGAACAGCAACGCGACACCGAGCGTCGTCATCGAAGATATTGCGCAACTTTCGCGCTATGTTCGGCGAGTGTTTTAGAGAAATGCGTTTTACCTTGAGCGTGGAAGAAAAAAAGGTAGTCGTGCTCGGCCGGAGCGGCGGCCGCTTCGAGTGCGGCAAGCCCGGGACTGCAAATCGGCCCTGGCGGCAGTCCAGCGTTAAGGTAGGTATTGTACGGTGAGATCGTTGAACGGTAGTCGTCCCGGGTAATAGTCTTCCAGGAGCCTTTAGCATACTGAACGGTCGGATCAGCGTCGAGTTTCATGCCAATCTTCATCCGGTTACTATAGACGCCAGCAATCGGCGCCCGGTCGCTCTGACTCTGCGCCTCTCGCTCCACGATCGATGCCAAAATAACCGTCTCGGGGGTCAGCCTGAGTTGAGCGGTCTTCTTTTCGAAAGTATCGCGCATCAGCTTAATCAAGGCGTCGCTGGTAATATCAATCCGCACGTCATACGTGTCGGGAAAAAGGTAGCCCTCGAGCGGCTGAGCTTTGGACAGAAAATCGTCCACATTCTTCAGCTTTTTTTCCGTTCGAATGTACTGATCGATTTGGGTCACCCGCCAGCCCTCAATGATCGTGAGTCGCTCCGTCTTATATTTACCGGATCCGAGCATCCAACCGATGGCCGTGGCCGATTGAGACCGGGAAATGTCGTACGTTCCAGGCAGGATCTTGCCGCCAATCATTTTTAAATACACGTAGAGCGAGAAGCTATTCTTAATCAGTCCCTTCTCTTCTAACTGTCGGGCGATAGCGGCCGTACTAGTTCCGGCGGCGACAACGAACTCTTCTGTTTCGTTACTCTCACCGTTGACGGGTCCGAGGTTATTAATAAATAAACCAGCTAACAGCAAGACAAATACGAAGAGTCCGAGGGCAATCAATTTAAATCGTCGCATGCTCCTCCAGGTACTGCTGCAGTATCAACGCTGCGCTCGCTTGATCGAGGCGATTCTCCAGCTCCGCTCCGATGATCCCCTGGCTTTCCAAAATGTCTCGGGCCATAAATGAAGTGAGAGTCTCGTCAACGGTATGAACGGTTACGTCCAATGCGGTAGAAAGACCGTCACAGAACTCAGCTATCTTCGCCGACTCTTCGCTGGCAGTACCGTCTTCCTTAACCGGAAGTCCGACCACTATCCCAGCCGCTCCTTCTTCGTTCATGATTGTTTCTATTTCGTCGTAGGCACGTGAGCGCGCCGGATTAGCGTAGAAAGATTCGTGTTGATTGCAGCGCAGCGTCAGCAGTTCGGTAGCGAGCACCTCACCGACCGCTACTCCGATCTTTCGCTGCCCGACGTCCAGACCAAGGTACTTCATTCTTCGGGCACCGATTCTACAGTCGGCATCACTTCGCTAAAACCGTACTCGACCGTGATTGCCCCAGATAGAATCGGAAGGCGATCGAGCCACCACGCCGGGCTCATCTCAATCTTTACCTCAGTGGCGCCGTACGCTTCCTTCAGCTTTGACTCGGCCCCCATCTTGGTTGTATGCCGAACTGCGCCGGCGAGATCTTGCTTGCTAATGTCAGGGACTCCAAATCCGTCCCCGGAAAGCGTCAGGGTAAGAACGGATTTGTCTTCGCTGTAGCTCTTAAAAACTGTAATCGGTGCCCTGTCTGCCGGAATCTCCAACTTCTGACCTTGATCGATTTTTTTCATCAGCGCTTCTCGATGCTTCGCCTCAAGAGCCGCTTTGTCGTAGGCGATTGTTGCAACGGTTGTCACCAGCGTAACGGTCGCGGCCTCTACTTGCTCATCAACCTTCTTGTCGCTCGTTCGCGTTTTGATCGTTTGGGTGATCGCTTCCGCCAAAATCGTTTGCCCTTCGGCCTTTGCATTGAGTTCGGCTGTCGATTCGTCAGTCGCCTGCTTCTCAAGAGCGGCCAGTCCCTGATCGATATCAGCCTGCGTAAGAATCGTCACCTGTTTAGTCGTTCCGCCGGTTGTCGTACCCGTCCCGCTAATGCGCGTCGAGAGTCCAGTAATGGCAAATGTTCCGTTGGCAATATTGTGCGCCTCACCGGCGACTTCCGCCGAAACAGCGACATTGACGCTTGCCGAGTTACAAACGCTGCCGCCGCCGCTAAAACTTCCCGCCGGTATCGTTACCGCGGCGTTCGTCAGGAAAGTCTTTCCAGCAGAAGTCACCTTACTCCCCGCCACTACCGGGTGAGTGCTTGTGTCCTCGCAGTTGCGGAAAGCGAGTGTGCCGGTCGCCTTCGTCCCAATATCTTTTTTACCCGTTGCCGCTACTGGCTTCGTCAAGGACTTCTCGACGGTTAGGAGGTTGCCGGTAATAGAGTTGTCGGACTGGTCAGCGACCGTGCGGACAGCTACATCAATCGTTTCACTGACAGCTTTGGCAGGCAGGGTAACGGTCACAGTTGCTTTTGGCACCATAATATATACAAGAGTGAAAGTAATAAGCAGTAGAACGGCCGCTGCCAGTAGCGATTTCCACGGCAGCTGGAAGTGAAATTCCTGACGAGTCGCAACGCCACGGCTAATAATTGGCGGGAGGTCGTTTGATCGTTCAGCGGCCGGTTCAGGTTTTGACACCGCTTCGACCGGGGGATCGGGTGACTGACGTGCTTCAACTGTTACCGCTTCTGTAGGTAAGTCGTTCGGCTGCGCCACATTTATAATCGGGTCGGCGTCTGGTTTCTCCGCGACCTCTTCAGCTTCACTCGTGGTCGCTACGGGCGGCGGCGTACCACCAGGGATCGGTGGCACGTAGCGACGGACAGGCGTGCCATCCGGTAACGTTTCTGGTTCAGGTGCGGGTGCCGCCGATGCCTGAGGAGCGGCGGTAGCAGGAGTCTGAGGTGCTGGACGTACCGTTCCAACAGTGGCATACGTTTCGATACCAACCTGAGCAGCTAGTCGCTGACCAACTTTATTCGTAGTAATGAGCACAACTTCGCGGTTCAGTTCCTTGGCCTGTTTTGCAAGAAGCTTCAGATTAACAAGGCTTTGGAACATCGTACTGTTCTTCGGAACAACAACGGCAACTTTCCCGCTTGATGCGCTCGAGAGCTTATCGATAACCGAGGTTATTTCTTCGTTTGGTTCGAGAAAAATTTGTTCCATCTTATTGTTTCATTCCGCTTAGTGCTCGTCGCATCATGCTCTCAAGAACGGTCCCTTCTCCGACAAGATCTAAGCCAACGTTACCTAATGCTAACGGCGTAACATCTGCCGGATCAGAAAGCATTTTCGTCTCATCAACCATTGTAACAACGTCGCTCGGTTTCAAAAATTGAACGTCAGGTTGCCGGGCGAACGGCAAGCCCTTGATCCAGCCCTTCTCAAGAAGGGCGCTCCGAATTTCCGGCAAATTGCTCCCCCCGCCGCACAGAAGAATCTTTGACGGTAAAAGGTCGGTCTCGCCAAACTCCTCCAGAGACAATTGCAGCGCCGAGATCCACACTCGAATATCGTTTTGAAGGGCGTGGCGCACAAGCTCGGCTTTCTCTGGCTCCAGCTCATTGTTCGAATACTTAATCTTGGAGGCCTCACCCTCGGGAAAGCCTTCGCCCAAAACCGCAGCGACGCGCTTCGTAAACGACCGGCCACCGATGGCAAACATCTTCGTTCCCTCAACTCCGCCGTTCCGAACGACAGCGATGTCGGTTGTACCGCCTCCGATATCGACAAATATGGCCGCAAAATCAGCCGACTCCTCATCGAGACAGCGGGCCACCGCGTACGGTTCTGCTGCTACCGCGAGTAGATCCATACCCAACTCCCTGACGATTGTCTCCAGCGCCCCGAGTTGAACGATCGGCGCGAAGGAGTTGTAGACACCGACCGACAGCTCTTTTCCCTGGTAGCTCATCGGGTTCGAGACTTTATAGCCGTCGATAACAACCGAGACGATCGCAGCGTTAACAAGCTGAACATCGATCTCTTCTTGGCCGGTCTCAGTAGCAAGCTCCGCTCGCGCTCGCCGGAAGGCCTCGGCCTGAACCTGGTTCACAATATCCTGGAGCTCGCTCATTTGAATTTGAGTTGCTGGATTCGCCCGGGTGACTTTGACGCTCGTGGTCGTTCCTTTTACGAGCTCACCGGCAATCCCGACGACAGCCTGACTCGGTAGGGTACCGACTTGGTTGGCGGCGGCTTCAATCGCTTTCTCGCAGTTTTGGGCAACGCCGTGAATGTCGGTTACACCACCGCCGTGCATATCCGAGAGTCGTTGCCGTTCTCTAGCAGCACCGCGGACGTGGCCCTTACCGTCAACCACCTCAAAAACGAGAGCCTTCACGAATTCCGTTCCGATATCTAACGAAACAGCCCAATTGTTTTGTTTTTTCTTACTGCGAAAAATACTCATCGTTGTTTTGTTAGATACGACCGTAGGTCGATATCGAGCGATACAGCCCAGTTTGAGCCCCGTTTTTTCTTCCCTCCGAAGATCCCCATTTGGTAGGTTCAGCTTACCAAGCCCAACCAGATTGCGCAAAGGAAAAGTGTATAGTGGCGATATGAACGAGAATGAACCCCAACCCGCACCAGAAACTAGCGAGACGCCGGACAACGTTGAGACCGAGAACATTCGTAGCCAAATGGCGGCGATTGAGTCAGACATAGAGGCAGGCAATCCGCTAACCCCTAAGTTACTTGGCTACTTCCAGGAACTTGGAGCGCACTTAGCCGACAAAGAAGCAGACGGCGACACCGCTCGCTTTCTTCTCGCGTATGATTCTGCTGTTTTGAAATTTAAGGGCGGTTTTATCGAAGCCGCTATCGAAGATATGCAAGAGCTCGGAGACACCGCGTATCAAGCCGGTGAGCAATTCAGTCAGATTGTTGAGATGGCTGATGACAAAAAGGCCGAGTACGAGGCCGCGCTTGCTCGACAACCGAAGGCTTAGTTTAGCCGTGCCTTAATCCGCCGGACTCCCTGGCTCGAGGCTTCTTCTTTGAGGATTTTGAATTTTCCTAATTCTCCAGTTCGCTGAACGTGCGGACCGCCGCACAACTCTTTTGAAAAATCCCCGATCGTGTAAACGGTTACTTTACTACCGTACTTTGCGCCAAACTCGGCTTGAGCACCGCTCTTGAGCGCCTCATCACGGCCCATCTCTTCACCTAGCACCGGTAGATCCTCAGCAATCTTTTGGTTAACGATTGTTTCGATCTTTTCGAGTTCGTGTTCGGTTAATTTTCGGTCAAAGTTAAAATCGATACGTAGGCGCTCGCTCGTTACGTTTGAACCTTTCTGAACAACGTCCTTGCCAAGCACTTCCTGCAACGCGGCTAAAAGGAGGTGGTGAGCGGTATGGTGCCGTATTGTCTGGGGTTCGTGATCGGCGAGACCGCCTTTGAACTGTCGTTCAAGGCCTGACCGGGAAACCGCCTGGTGCTTCGTAAACAGTTCGTTGAAATGATCGTTATTTATCTTCCAACCCAAGCCGGCTAAATACTCGATCACTAACTCTTTTGGAAAGCCGAACGACTCATACATATAAAATGCCAGTTCGGTAATCGCCTTTTCATCGACGTCGCTGTGGTTCTTCAGCCATTTCTCAAGATACAGTCGGGCGCGATTGAGGTTGCGGTCGAATTGCTGTTTTTCGGCCAATATTACTTCGAGGATATCGTCCTTGTTCGTCAATTCGTACACAGGGCTGTAAAACGCGTGAATATGAAAAACAGCGATGTCCCAATCGAATCCTCGGTTCAGTTGACTGGCTAAAAAGACGGCTTTTCGAATAAGACGACGCAAAATATATTCTCTCCCCTTATTACCCGGTAGGACCCCCGAAGCAATGAGGAAAATTATAGCGCGAAGGTGGTCGATAATTATTCGGCTTTCGCGAACCTTACTCGGATCGGTGTGCGACACCCACCCCGCAAATGGTTCGATCTCCCACACCGAATTTTTACCAGCAAGAGTAGCCGCAAGACGCTCAAGCCCAGACCCTGTATCGAGTCCGGCGTTTTCGAGCGGAGTAAAATTACCGTCGCGGTCGCGGAAATACTGGTTGAAAACTAGATTCCACACCTCGACGCCGTCGACGTAAATCTCGGTATTCGGTCCGCACGGACCTTCGTCACCCGTCGGCCCCCAAAAATTGTCCGCCCGCCCTTCCTGGCGGATATCGCTCACCCCCAACGAGCGCCACACCCCCTCGGACTCGGTGTCGGCAGGTGTCGTCTTGTCGCCGCCAAAAACGGTGACATACATACGGTCTTCTTCGATCTGAAGAATCTCGGTCATGAAACGCCACGCCTCGGCGATCGCCTCACGCTTCATTGTCAGCGAGCTCTTTTGGCCGAAACGAAAATTGCCGAGCATCTCGAAACTTGTCAGATGAGTATCGTCGCCGACTTCGGCAATATCAGAGGTTCGAATAACTGGCTGGACGGTCGCAACCTGTGGGGAGGGTGCGCTTGAGGGCTCGGCGTAAAACGGCTTGAACTGCTGCATGCCAGCAGTAGTGAAGAGAACTGAGGGGTCGTTCTGCGGCAAAAGCGAAGCAGCCGGCAGAACTTTATAGTTACTCGCCGCAAAGAACTCTAAGAATTTCTGACGGAGGAGGGCGATGTGCATTGTACGGCCTAACGGAGTAAGTTCTGCCACAAATCTTGTATCGGAGGGATCGGCTCGTCGGTCGTATCAGCGCGCTGGACAAAGAGAAAGTTGCGCCAAAATTCAGTCAGCGGAATGCTGCCAATTGCCGATAGATCGCGCCTCGGCTCGACATCGAACTGTCTGGACGCCAACCGAGCACAGAAGTCGCCGTAGATCTTTATATAAGCGTCGCGCATCGCCAGTATCTTCTTGGCATAGCCAACGGTACTCGTAATTGGAGTTCCGGCTTCGTAAAGACGGACCGCACCGCCGCCACCGTTGTAAGCGATTAGCACTTTGGTTAGATTACCGCCGTAGCGGTCGCTCAGCTCCTTGAGGTGGAATGTGCCCATTTGAATCGCCAAGTCGGGGTTGCCGAGTAGTTGATTGGCGTTGAATCTTGCTCCCGCTTCGGCGCCGTAGAGCGTCGTATAAACCCGCTTCCCGGTCGCTGGCATGAACTGGGTCAACCCGACCGCTCCAGCGTACGAACGAGCGTTGGGATTCCAAGTACTTTCAGCCATAATCTTTGCCGCTTCGAGATGGACGTCGACGCCGTACTCCTTGCTCCACTTACAGAGTGAGGCCTCGTACTTGAGCGGGTAGGCAACGCTCGCAAATAGGACCGGACCAAGGATATAAAAAAGTAGACCGCTGCCCAAAATAAGCACAGAGGACCAGATCCACCATTTCATCGACCGCGACATCTTGAGACTAGTGTACCCGACAGGTTGCCGACCGCCAAACTTCTTGTGTACCTCCCGAAACCGAACAGCCAACGAGCCTGTTCGTGAATGGACATTTTTGGTCCAGAGATCAAGATAGGGTGTGAGACTTCAGCCAGCTGGGAATGAATCCGATTCGAGTACCGGAGAGAGGAAATCTTCGCCGTTTTTGACAGCTCGCGAGGAAGCCCGCACTTAATTACAGACAAAAACTGCCACTTTCGTGACAGCTTTTGTCTGTGCCGGAGAGAGGACTTGAACCTCCACACCCTTGCGGGCGCCAGCTCCTAAAGCTGGTGCGTCTGCCATTTCGCCACTCCGGCAATGTAGAGTCCGGACGTGGGCGAAATGACGTTAGGAGTATTTCGCCACTCCGGCCGATGTGACTGACATAAATTTTATCAGTACTTCTTGGCTAGCAACAGGTCTCAGAGTGAGATTTGACTACGCAGTTGCTCTAAAGTCTTTGGGCCGATGCCGCTGACGTTGAGAAGATCATCAATCCGGACAAACGGGCCGTTCTGCGTTCGGTAGTCGATGATCGCTTGCGCTTTGGCCGGCCCGATACCCGGCAAGGTGTCGAGTTCGGCGAGCGTGCCTGAGTTGATGCTCACCACTCCGGTTACGTTCTCAGGTAACTCCCCAACCTCCGCTTGATCGTTAGCGAGCGTCTGTTGGATTTGTTCGATCACCGGTGAAATCGTCGTATTGCTCGGTGTAACGCCGTCTTCCTCGGTGACGGTATCCCGCGGCTGGTACGTGTTGCCGATTAGAAACGCCGAACCAGCGACCAAGAGAATTGTTGCTACCCAGCCAAAACGGCTCGTTAGCTCTTGTTCAAGTTGAGGCACGTTCATTGTTTTGCCAGCTTTTTAGTTCTCGTTCTAAATCAGGATACTGCGCGAGGTTGCTGATGCCAATTTTTTCAGCGGCCGCGTAGGCAGCCTTAATCGTCTCAAGGTTGCTCAAGTCGGCGTAGCGAACGTTGGGCAAGCCACTTTGTTCGTTGCCCGCGATATTGCCGGGACCGCGCAGCTTGAGGTCAAGCTCGGCAATCTCCAGGCCATCACGCGCTTTCGCCAGAGCACTTAGACGTTCAGTGGCGTTGTCAGTGGAGAGCGAATTGTGAAGGAAGCAGACAGAGAGCTGGGAACCGCGACCGACCCGACCGCGCAACTGGTGAAGCTGCGAGAGGCCAAAGCGGTCGGCCTCTTCGATGACGATCCACGTGGCGGCTTGATTATCGATGCCGACCTCGATAATGCTTGTAGCAACTAAGATATCTAATCGGCCGAGTCGAAACTCCTCCATTACTTTTTCCTTCTGGTCATTCTTAAGCTGGCCGTGGATGAAGCCGATTCGAGCTTGTGGGAAGATCGTGTGGAGACGGCGAAACTCTGACTGAACCGCTTTTCGTTCGTCGGCAAACAAGGTGGCGTCGTTTTCGGGGTCGGTGATAAGCGGGCAAATGACGTACCCGGGTTGCCCGGCCGAGAGCCGCTCGGCGAGGTGTTGTTCAACTTTTTCGCGACTGGCATCGCGAAAGACCCTGGTTGCTATCTCTACCTGATGCCGAGGCTTGTCGCGAAGATAGGTAATGTCGAGATGGCCAAAAAGTGTGTGAGCGAGAGTGCGAGGGATCGGTGTGGCGCTCATCATGAGAAGGTGGGCGCTCGGGTATCTTTTTAAGAGTGTGTTGCGTTGTTCGACGCCAAAGCGTTGCTGTTCGTCGATAACTATGAGGCCCACGTCACCGAAGTCGTATGTATCGCGTAGAACCGCATGGGTGCCGATAACAAGTCGAGCGGTACCGATATCCTTTGAGGTGTGTCTGGTGATGAGCGTTGTTTGTTGGTCAAATTGTCGAGCGTATTCGCTGGTGATACGGGCCTGTTGCTCAGCGAGTGTTACGGTTGGAGAGAGCCACAGGACGCGCTGACCAGTCGACGCGACGCTGAGCGCTGCTGCGAGCCCAACGGCTGTTTTGCCGCTGCCCACCTCGCCGTAGAGCAAGCGATTCATCGGATACGATCGACTAAGATCGTCAGCAATTTCACGACAGGCTAGACGCTGACCGGCGGTCGGCTGAAAATCAAATCTCAGCAAAGCAGCGTCGAGCTGGTCACGGCTAATCGGCCGGGTGGCGCCGATTTGTCGTCGACGTTCTTCCTTTGCTTCCAGCGCCAGCAGACACGTGATCAGTAGCTCCTCAAAACCGAGTAGCGCGATAGCTTCCTCCAGCGCCTCAGCGCTCGGGTTGTAGTGGACGCGCATCAAGCACTCGGCGCGGTTGCTCAGCTGTCGCTCGGCTTGAATTGAGGGCGGGATGACGTTGGGTATGCGTGCTACAAGTGGCTCTACCTTGCCTAGAAGATGGGCGAGGGTATTTTGAGTTAGTCCGCCGGTCAATGGATAGATCGGAACGATCTCCGGTTGTTCGATAATTTTTTTGACAAAAAAAGGATTACCCATCGTTTTGACCAGACGCTTCTCGCCGAACAGGGTGATGTGCTGACCTGCCTTCAACGAGCGAAGGAGGTACCGTTGGTTGAACCAAACGGCGTTGATTGCACCGCTTGAATCGCACATTCTAGCCGTAACAATAAAAACACCGCGCTGACTGTATCGCCCTGAAAC
This sequence comes from Patescibacteria group bacterium, assembly GCA_022843855.1. Taxonomy (GTDB): domain Bacteria; phylum Patescibacteriota; class UBA1384; order 2-12-FULL-50-11; family 2-12-FULL-50-11. The sequence goes on along the minus strand of JALHMV010000001.1, from coordinate 28,918 downwards.
CCGCTCGATCTGCCCCCTAATCACCATGGCCTCGCCAACGACAAGCTTCTGAATGTGGCAGAGACGGCTACGATCTTCAATCCGCCGGGGCAGAAATTCAATCAAATTTTTAACTGTTATTAGTCCGAGTCGGTAAAGCCGTTTAGCTGTTTCGGGACCAACGCCGGCCAGCTGGTCCAGCGGGGTAGAGAGAGTAATCTGCTCGGCCATTTTGGTGTAGTCTAGTTTTAATGAAGCATCACCACAAGGAAAGTCCCCCACTCATTTGGTATATGCTAATTTTTTTCTGCGTTCTTGCGGTTAGCGCGTTTTCTCTTCTGGTCCAATACCAGAGTAGCCGACAGTCAGCGGAAGAGTTTCTCCAACCGATTCGCCTACCCGTCGAGCAGGGATTATTTTAGCCGAGTACAGCTTCTACGAAGTGAACGCCGGTTCCTTGCGGTGGGACAACGCTGCCAGTGATACGTACTCCGTCAACAAGTATTCGGTCAACGCCTCGGTTGGATCGCAGTGAGTTAACGATTCTAATGTGATATTCGGCACCGCGAAACGTGCGTGTTACTTCGACTTTTCGCCAATCACGTGGGAGGCAGGGATCAATTTTGAGGCCGCCAAGCGTCGGCTGTAAGCCGATGACATTTTCAAGCATGGCTTGCCAAAAGAGCGCCGGTGCGGGGTCGGTCGAAGCACCGCTCCCCCAGCCAAAAGCAGACTGACTTGGACCGGCCAATCCAGCTGAAAAGGCGAACGGCTCTGCTCGGTATTGGTCGGGGTGCGCACCGAGAGATGCCGGGCAGCTGCGTTGCCAGACGCGAAAGGCCTCGTCCCCCTCCCCAAGCTTTGCCAATGCTGCCACGGCGAGCGCGACGTCACGATTGACGACTGTGCTGTTAGTTCCGCAGCCAGGGGCTGCCATCGACGCCGGCGTACTTGTTGGTGTCGCGAATGCAGGGGCGAAGTTGAGCGCTCCAACCTTAGTTGCTAGCGACCGCTCCGCTTCGCTAAGCGCTTTGTGGCCGTGATCACGAGTGCTAACCCCGCTCAATACGGCGATTGCCTGTTCCCGGAGGCCGATCCGATACGCCTCGGCGCCTCTGCGACCGAGGGTTGCCCGACCGTTCTCTAGCTCGGACGCATACCACGAGTTTTGCCAGAAGTGGGCGTTGATTGAAGTACGAAGTTTCTCGGCTGCCCGGTCGTAGCGGTGAACGAGCTCGTGCTCGCCGACAGCGTCGAGAATCGGTAGTAGCCCGCGCAATGCCGAGTAAAGAAGGCAGGCCGTCTCGAATCGCTCACGAACTACGGGGTTGCTTATCACGGCAATAGTCTGTTGAGCGGGAAGGCCGCGTGACGACAGGCTTTTAAGCGATCGATCGACGGCTCGAGTAAGGTGGTGGAGAACGGAGGCTTCGCTCGCATCGGCGTATCCGCGTTTCTCGCCAAGAAATGCTAGGTTAGCGGTTTCGGTTAAATACGCTACCGCAGTCGTTAATAACGATAAGTGACCATCGGGATTATCATCAAAAACGACCGATCCGTCTCGATGTTGTCTTTGGAGGGCATCAACTAAGGTGCGTCGGGTTTGTTCCGGGTCGAGAGCGGTCAGGCTGGCAGCTATCGTAAGCTTCTCAAGTTCTGATTGGCTAGCTCGTAGCGCCGCAATCGCTTGATGCTTCTTCCAATAGTTGAAGAATGCGTCAAAAACTGAGTCGCTACTTTTTACTAAGATGCGTTGGGTTAACGTTGAGTAGGACTGTTCGCAACGAATCATCGCTTCACCAACTCTGCCTGCTTCTTGATAACGTTGTCGAATCGCTTTTATTCGTCGGTCAGCGTCGGCTCGCCGCTTTGCAGCGGTTGAGCCTTTTCCGGTTACTGCGCCGACAAGCAGGATAATCTCAGTCTCGTCACCGGCGCCGAGGGTGAGATTTATTTGTGTGACGCCTAACGCCTGGTCGCCGGCGCCGGCGCTTCGCGAGAGCTTGCCTTCGGCGACGGCTTCGGGTGCTTCGAGCGTGCCGCGTCGTCCGATGAACGCGGATGCCTGTGTTTCGAAGCTGTCAATTGTTCGTGTAGCGGTTACGAAGAGCGTCGCCCCATCTTCAATCGAACGATCGTCGCCAAAAAGAATGCCGTGGCTGTGCCGTGTTTCAAACGTCTCACTTGCTTTGTTCCCCCACAACACTCCCGCAAAAAGCGTTAGTCGTCTTTTCGTCCTTGATTGATTACTGACCTTCACCCGCCAGACTTCGAGCGGTTCGTCCTCGGGTAAAAAGAACGTCGTTGAAGAGCTGATAGCCTGATGGACCGTCTCGATTCTGGTGTGCCATTGTGCGTGAACGGCTTGAAAGTGATCGAACGCAGTCTGGTCGTTGCCGGTAGCGTTCCAGGACTCGCTGCTATCGTTATCGCGAACAAAGATGAGTCGTCTTGTAATGGGGGTTGCGTGCTGGTTGAGAAAACGTAACTCGCCTTGGCCTACCTGAGAAATGCGACTATAGACATCGTTGCTGCTGAGCTGATTGTGCCAAGGCTGCGGCGTGTCAACGCGCTGAACAAAAAACTGATCGCCCTGAGCTGAAAACTCGCCGTACTGATATTTCATCCCCTCTTCTGTATCGTAGTCGAAATCCGTTAACTCGTCACAATTTTGACTCTATGGCACAATAAGCCCATGCCTCAGTTGCGGCAGAATATTATTACCGGCGAGTGGGTAGTGATCGCGCCGGAACGCTCGAAACGCCCTTCGGATTTTGTGAGCGCTGAAACAATCAAACCAGAATCCGGGGAAAACGATCCGTTCTCGCTGGATGGTGACCAGTATCAAAGACAGCGTCTCAAAGATTACGAGACGAAGCATATCTACGTTATTCCAAATAAGTATCCGGTGTTTCTTGAGGATCCTGCCTCGTGTTCTCCGAGAACTTATCGACTGGAGAGCAACTTCTACGCTGCCCGACCATCGACTGGCGGTCACGATGTTCTGATCGTTAAACAGGCTGAAGATACAATTTATTCTTTCTCGACCCAACAATGGTACGAGCTTTTCTCGGTTTCAAAACGTCGTTTCAAATACTGGCGTAAAGATTGTAACGCCGAGCACACAATGCTCATTTATAATCACGGTCCGAAAGCAGGAGCCTCGATCGCCCATCCGCACGCTCAAATTTTTGCAGCTAATATTATCCCGAATCAAATAGTTCGGGAGATGAACGGCGCTGAGCAGTACTTTATTAATAACGGCAAGAATGTATTTGAAGATTTGATTTTTCACGAGAAGAAAGAGAAGGATCGAATTATCGCCGAAAACGACGAGTTTATTGCCTTTACCTTTTACGCCGCTCGATTTCCCTTTGAGGTTTGGGTGTTGCCGAAAGAGCCGTCAGCCCATTTTGAAGATACTTCGGAAACGTTTATCCACTCTCTAGGGCAAATAATGAAAGACGTTATGAGTCGCTACGCGCGTGTACTAAAACAGCCAGCGCTAAATTTTTTCCTTCACGACTTACCAGATTCAGTCAAGAATAGTGAGTTCTTCCGCTGGCATATCGAGATAGCTCCGCGCTTGGGTACCTACGGCGGCTATGAGCTTGGCTCTGGAGTTGTTGTTGATGTAATGAGTCCCGAAGAAGCAGCCAAGTATCTGCGGCAGAGTCAGATAACACGTAAAACTAGCTGAGCTCGACGTTGTGGGTGTGTAGGTGACTCTTTTCTTGCTCGATGCGGTTGAGTTCACGCTTTTGCTGCTGCCTGCGGAGTCGGCGGGTCGTTCGAGACGACTCGGCTCGATCAACGGCGACGTCGTACAGCTTGACGAAGTTCTTGGCAATGAGTGTCCAGGAGAACTTTTCCTCGGCGATCCGCCGGGCGTTTTCACCCATTGTTTTTTGCAGAGACGGGTTATTGAGAATCTTGTTAACTGCGTCAGCAATCTCTTTCGACGAACGAGCGCGGACCAAGTACCCGTTAACACCGTGCTTAACCGCGAGCGGGATACCGCCTTTGCGACTGGCGACGACGGGTGTTGAAGCAGCCATCGATTCGAGAATCACTAGGCCCAACGGTTCGTCCCAAACAGACGGGAAGACTGCCACGTCGGCTCGTGCGTAGAGCTGACGAAGTGTTTCGGCGTCTGATTTATCAAAATAGCCGAGGAAAGTGACATTTTTGGCATCAAGCTTATCGGCAAGCTTCTCAAGGTTCTTCCGCTCTTCACCGTCACCAGCAATGTAGATCTCGGCGCTGATCTTTGACGCTGCCTTAATGAGGTAGTCAACGCCTTTGATTTTGGTTAGCTTCCCGCTGAATAGCACGACGCGCTTACCCTTCATGTTGAATTTGTCATCGATAGTTCTGATATCAAGTTTCTTGGGGAAGACCTTTAAGTCGATGCCACCGGTAATAACTCGACTTCTCCGATTGAGTGTTCGGCCGAGGACTTTTAGCATCCAGCTGCGAGTGTCGCCAGACACTGGCACGATAAACTCTGCTCGGTCAAGCGCCAGCTTTGTCTGTGATACGTAGCGCAGGTCGATACTCGCGTTCATAATGCATGTGCCGTGGACCGAGACGACGTAGTTAATCCCGTAGATACTTTTTATATACGAAGCGATCCACGAGAGCATCGAGGCGTGATGCACGTGGATGACGTCAGGCTTGTACTCCTCGACGACCTGAACGATCTTCTTGAGCCAAACCATATAGTACTCAGAGATCTGATGATCGGTCAGATCCGAGAAACGCTTTGAGTTAGGCCACTCCGGGTGCATCGTGAAGGCGGCCTTAACCGGTAGCTCGATCGGGTAAATTTTGACGCCCTCCAGCTCCCGGTGTTCGGGAGCAATCATCGCGACGTCATGGCCGAGTTTGACGAGGCTCTCAGAAAGCTTGCGAGCGTACGTACCGCTGCCGCTTCCCCAGAGCGGAAACACTAGAAGTTGAAGTATTTTCATAGTGGGCTATCCGTTCGTTTTTGCCGTACGAATTGTATCAGTTATTCGAAGGAATGTCGCCATGAAAAACCCGTTCTGCCGCCTGGACGTAATTCTGTGTCATGACGCTGGCGCTAAATTTTTCTTCTACCCGCGCTCGACACTGGGCTGGGTCAATCTGATCAATCACCCTGATTGCCTTTGCCATTTCGTCGACGCTTGTCACGATTGCCCCAATTTTGTCGGTAATTACTTCCGGTACGGCACCGTTGGGGTAGGCAATGACCGGCGTACCGCAGGCGAGCGCCTCGATCATCACCAAACCAAATGGTTCAGCCCATTTCGTTGGGAAGAGTACCGCTTTGGCGTTTTGCAGGAGCGGAATCTTCTCCCCTAAGTCGATCTCGCCAAGATAGCGAACCGATGAATTGTCGATAAGTGGTTCAATTTTCTCGTGATGATATTGCTGGTCACGAATTTTGCCAGCCAACACGATCTTCTGACCAGCCAGTTTGGCGGCAGATATCGCGTCCAACGTGTTTTTGTGCTCGCCAACGGTGCCGATCCAAAAAACAAAATCCCGTTTCGGTGATTCGGCTGGCTTGTAGACTTCCAGATCGACGCCGTTATAAACGGTGGCGACAAAGTTCTTCAGTGAAGCAAACCGACCGCGTTGGTTGTCGCTGATTGAGATAGCAAATGCTTTCGGGTTTTGTTCGAGAACGGCGACGTTTTCTTCTAGGAGCGGCAGATGAAAGATCGAAATAACGGGTGTTCTTAGGAAGTTGGTTAGGGGTGCAAACGAAACTTCACCCCGAGTGTGATTAAAGATTATGTCGAAATCGCCATCGCTCTTTATAAGCTCGGTCGCGACGGCTGCAAAGTACGTCATCTCTAGGCGTAGTTTTCGTGACGACTCCTGGCTTTGGAGATCGGCCGGAAGATCGTTGATCGGAGTCGGGTAGATGCTTATGGTCTTGATCCCTTCAAAGGCTGCATCGCCTGCACAGAAGAGCGTGACGTCGTGGCCGAGCCGGACAAGTTCGTTGATTTTGACTGTTAAGACAGCCTCGGTCCCACCCTGTTTCTTAGGTGGGATCGACAAAAATGGTGGCGCGACAAGAGCGATTCTCATAGTGATTCCATTCTAACGCATATCCGCCTGTTGTCTGTACGGCCCAAATCTGAGAACGTGAAACCAATGAAAATCGTTCAAATTTCGTCGCTGTGGGAAACGACGCCACCGCCCAAATACGGTGGTCTCGAGCTGGTAGTTTCAAATCTGACCGAAGAGTTAGTAAAGGAGGGGCATGAAGTAACACTGTTTGCGACCGGTGACTCGCAGACGAGTGCTAAGCTGGTTTCGACCTATCCTCGGGCGCTTTATCGCGACGGAGTACCGTGGACGTCGATGTACGATACGCTGCTCCACGTTGCAGAAGCGATTCGTTACGCCGAAGAGATCGGCGCGGATATTATCCACAACCACCAATCCCATCGCTCGCTGGCGATGATGTCGCTCTCAAAAGTCCCGTTCGTCAACACGATTCACGGTACACTGAACGCCAAAGAAATTCCGGAAGATCGGATTCGAACGTTCGAGCGCTATAAGAATCAATCCTTTATCTCGATTAGCGACTACCAGCGTGTCAACGCTCAATTCCTCAATTGGGTGGCAACAGCCTACAACGGGATTAACGTTGGATCGTTTACTTTCAACGACTCGCCAAAAGCCGATTACTTACTGTGGGTTGGTAGATTCACTAAGACGAAAGCGCCACATTTGGCGATCGAATTTGCTGCGCGTGTCGGTATGAAGTTGTTGATGGCGGCCAAGCTGGATCAGCAGGCGCCGGCAGACTTGGAATACTTTGAAGCGGAGGTTAAGCCCCGACTTAAACCCGGCGTTGCCGAATGGGTTGGCGAAGTCGGTCACGACGAAAAAAACAAGCTATACGGCGATGCCTTAGCGCTGGTCAACCCCATTCAGTGGGACGAACCATTCGGACTAGTAGTGGCCGAATCAATGGCCTGCGGCACACCAGTTATTACCTACAACCGTGGGGCGATGGCCGAACTCATCGAAGACGGTCGAACCGGTTTCCTGATCAAGCCCGACGACGAAACGGCTTTTGTCGAGGCGATCGGTAAGGTTGCCTCACTCAATCGTTCGGCCTGCCGACGTCGCGCAGAGGAAAAGTTCTCCGTCGAAGCAATGACGAAGAGCTACCTCGCTGCCTACCAAAGCGTTCTTCTCAAAAATGAAGATCGCTAAATTTGTTACTTCGAAGTACGCCTTCCCCTACCCAGCGGGTAAGGTTTTTGCTCCCTACGATGTGGCGGATCAGCTGACCCGCGGCTTTCTCGCTCAGGGGCACGAGGTGACCTGGTTCGCGCCCAAAGGCACCAAAACTCCAGCCACACTTGTGGACTGTAACTTTGTCGCCGTCAACGAAGATCCGCGGTGGGAGACCGTCCCCCCGGGGATGAAGCAAGAAATGACGATTTGGGGCGATGCTGTTTTTCTGTCGCATATCGCAGCGCGCGCCAAAGAATTCGACGTCATTCACCTTGATAGCTTCTTACTGGCCTTACCGTTTGCTCGCGTAATGCCGGATACCCCGGTTGTCTTCACCCTTCATAACCCGCTTGATGTCGAAAATATCCACGCTAATCACGATGCGCATCGTGACTTGAAGAATATTTTCTTTATCGCGATTTCAGAAAAACAAAAAGAGCCGCTACCGGATGCTCGGTGGGCGGCAACCATTTACCACGGGCTCGAAATCGAAAGTTATCCGTGGAAAAAAGAGGCGGGCGAACGGTGGCTGTTTGTTTCGCGGATTTTACGATCGAAAGGGGCGCACCTCGCTGTCCAGGCGGCCCACCAGCTCGGACAGCCTTTGGATATTATCGGACCGGTCTACCCCAACGACCAGGATTACTTTGATAGTGAGATTAAGCCGTATGTCGACGGTGAAAAGATTCGCTATCTAGGCGCGAAGCCACACAGTGAACTGCCGCCCATTTACGCTGATGCGAAAGGCTTTATCTTTCCGACTCAGATGAGCGAGGCTTTTGGCTTAGTCGCGATCGAAGCGCTCGCTGCCGGGACACCGGTTATTGCTTCGTCAAACGGCGCGATGCCCGAAGTTGTTAATGATGGCGAAACCGGCTTCTTGGCGGATAGCGTGGATGAGATCAAAGCGGCGATGGAAAAGATTGACTCGATTAGTCGCGAACATTGTCGTAGAGTTGCCGAACAGCGTTTTTCCAGTGATCGGGTTGTCGCCGAGTATCTCACAACATTCGAAAAAGTTCTCAAAGAGGTAGCGACGAAGAGTTGAGATGCCTGAATCGTTGGGCTACCAGCCGGATGCGATGGACGAAAAGCCCGAAGGAGAGCCAATCTCCCGGCTCGAGCTGGTCCAGGCCGATCTTAAGGAGCTGGGAGTTTTTCCGTACCAAATTATCCAGGGCGGAAGAGCGTACGAGATCGATCGAGACTTTTATAACGGTCGAATCTTTTCCGAAGCCGAACGTCCATTTACGGTTGCGGAGGTAGTTGATATCGGCGAAAGCTCTAACGAGCATTCCTCGATCTACAAGCTTGGTCCGGAACCAGGTGATGGAAGTTATGTCAATGGACTTAACGAGATAGTTTTCCTGAGAGATATCGCCCCTGATGTTTACCAACAGTTTCCGCCTGATCTCCAAGAAAAAGCGGATTTCCCTACGATCAGCCAGTCGTGTACCGAGCCTGATCGACCTACATATCTTGTTGAGAATATGTTCAAAGGGAAGTTGCTCGGTACTATTCACGAAGCATCACCGGATTTAATTACACCGGAAGATATGGAGACGATCGTTGAGTTTATCGATACTTTTGGAAAATACGCCAATCTCAATGAGAGATCGGTGACTGATCTTGATGTGGAAACACGCTCTGCTTACGATCACTTTAAGAAGAAGTTCAATAGTTGGTCGTCAGCGCTTGCCGAACACCTTGGCCAGAAGGCTTATCAACAGGCAGCAGATTTCCTGGAGCAGTCGAAGGAAGTCTTTGATCGAACACCAACCAAGTTAGTCGCCGGTGACATTAACCCGACAAATATTATTAAGCAAGAAAACGGCAAGATCGGTTTTTTTGACTGGGAACGGCTCAATCGGGTTAACGACCCTTCGTCTGATTACGCCTTTTTATTCATTGACCTCTTTCATAGTCCTGAGCTTCAGGAGCAATTGTATCGCTCGGCCGCAGCTCGCAATAACGAAGACTTCCCGATTTGCTTTCGAGCAAATATGCTCTGCAACAGGGGCATTGGTGAGCTGAACTACTGGACGCAGCTAAAGAAGTCGAGCGAGGATCCGGCGGTACACGAACGAGCAGATTTTGCGATCGAACGAATAAAGGCGGTTCTTGTTGACGCCCTTAACGGCACGGGAATTTGGGGAGAGCCTAACCCCCCTCAGGTTTCGGGCTGAAGAACCTGGCTTAAAGCGATCGCAACAGCGTCGGCGGCGTCGTCGCCGAGCTTCTTTTTGTCGTCGATATCAAAGTAGTGGCGGATAAAATTTTGAATATCTTTTTTCTTGGCCGTGCCGTTGCCGAGTAGCACCTTCTTTAAGCGTAGTGGTGCGATCTCGGTAACTTCTATGTTGGCTTGTGCGGCAGCAAGTAGGACAACGCCCCGCGCCTGACCGACCGAGAAGGCGCTCGTGACGTTGCGGGTGAAAAAGAGAGTCTCGATCGTTAGCACGTCGGGTTTAATTTCGCTCAGTCGGTGGACGAGTTCTTCATAGATGTGTTTAAGCTTTTGCGTCTCCGGCGCGTTTGGCGTCGTGGTGATGCAGTCGTAATGAATTAGATGGGGTTTGTTGTTTACAATCTCGATTAGTCCTAGGCCGAGGCGGCCTGAACCAGGGTCAACCCCCAAAATGCGTTTCCCCTCCATGCGTAGCTTACTGTAGCAGGTTTTCGTCGACGTCGAAGTTGCTTGATACGGTCACAACGTCATCGAGCTCGTCGAGGGTTTCTGAAAGCGTAATATTTTTTTTGGCAACTCCGGGGTCGCTCACTTGGACGATGGAAGTCGGATGAAACTCTAGCGCTACTTCGGTTGCCTCCAGGCCGTTAGTGCTCAGTGCTCGGCGAACATTCTCGATTTCCTTCGGATCAGTGTAAACGATGAGGCCGGTTTCGGTCGGCTCAAAATCTTCGGCGCCGGCGTCGATGGCAGCGAGCTCGGCTTGTTCAATGTCTGTTGTCTCAACGGTAATGACCCCTCGTTTTTTAAACAGATAGCCAACCGAACCTGTCTCGGCTAACTTGCCATCAAGCTTATTGAGTGTCGCTCTAATCTCGCCGACTGTTCGGTTCCGATTATCGCTGGCGGTTTCGATCATGAATGCTGTGCCGCCGGGGCCGTATGCCTCGTAAACAACTTCTTCCAACTGAGCTTGTCCGCCCGCGCCGGTCGCTTTGTCGATCGCTCGCTGAATATTGTCTTTTGGCATGTTGGCCGCCTTGGCTTTGTCGATGGCGATGCGTAGCTGAAAGTTCATCTCTGGGTCAGACCCGTTTTTGGCCGCGATCGTAATCGCATTGGTTAATTTACTAAACGCCGCGCCTCGTCGTTGATCGGCGACGCCTTTCTGTCGTTTAATTTGTGCCCACTTGGAGTGACCAGCCATGTTGGGTCGATCTTACCGGAGAAAAGGCAAAATCTTAAGGGCTTAGCTGGGCGGTAAACGTGGACGTCATACCAAAAAGAATCGTCCCCTCCTGGTCGGTTCGCAGGATCTGGGCGCCGATCGCACTCAACCGTTCGATTACTTCGGTTGTCGGATGTCCGTAACGGTTGTTCTGACCTACCTGGATAACCGCAAACTGCGGCTTGACAGCGTTTAGGAATGGCGCGCTTGTGCTGGTGCGCGAACCGTGGTGACCGACTTTGAGAATTGTTGCGGGTTTGACGATATCGCGTGCCAACATTGCCGCTTCGTGTTCGGCTTCGGCATCACCGGTCAGCAAAATCGACTGCGTTCCGTACGTCCAGTAGGTGACGATGTTGGCGTCGTGCTGATTGTCCGGGAGCTGACCGGTTTTTTCATCTAACGGAAAAAGGGCGATGCCGTTGAGCTCGCCAAGGTTGATGCCAGCTCCGGCCGCTACGACGGTGGCGGTAATATTTTTTTGCCTGATGAGTTCCAAGAGTTTTTGGTAGCCGTCCGTTGTGTGAAGCGCTCCCGAGATCCAAATCTCCCGGACGGTGTAATGGCGTAGTACTTCGACAAGACCGCCGATGTGATCGGCGTGATTATGGCTCACAATAACTAGATCAAGGTCTTTATCACCAAACGGGAGTGCTCGGGAGAGTTCGGATAATATCGATCCGTTGGGACCGCCGTCGATGAGGACTTGTTGGTCGCTCGGGGTGTCCAGTAGGATCGCGTCGCCTTGACCGACGTCAAAAAACCACACCCGCAGATCATTGTGATCGCTATTGGCATCAAACTCCCCCTTGCCAAATACGACCAGCGAAAGGAGGGCAATAATTGCCGCAAGTTGCAGTAGGTTTTTCATGCCCGAACCATTTGTAAAAATTTGTCCGAATCTCGCGAGAGGCGGCGCCAATAAAAGAATCCGACTTCAATCGCTACGATCATGCTCGCTGCGGCGCCGATCACCACCCAATCGGCAATGGCGGTTGTGAGCGTTGCGTGAGGAAGTGCGGCGAGCTTAGTCGAACTAAAGACGATCCATTCCAACAGGGGCCAGCAGATATGAATGAGGTACTCTCCGACGCTAGGAATAATCCACAAGAACAGGCAGCCAACGATCCCCAGCCCCATTAGGAGCGGCATGATCGGCAGCACGAGAATGTTACTGATAGGAGAGATGAGCGAGAGCCGATCAAAGTATAAGACGAGTAACGGAGCGGTTGCGATGGTGGCCGCGAGCGTCTCCCCAATGATTAATCGTAAGCTTTCGGGCAGCCGTTGAAAGCGGGATAGCCAATCGACGACGATCGGCCCAAGCCGAACGAGGCCGTAGGTAGCGACAACTGATAACTGAAAGCCGATCTCGAAAACTATCTTCGGTTCAAAAACAGTTAGTATCCCTGCGGCAAAGATAAGAATATTAACCGACCGGCTCGGTCGACCAACGAATTGTGCGAGCAATAAGCTACCTGCCATAACTGCTGCGCGGAGGATTGACGGCGGAGCGCCCGAGAGAACGACGAAGGCGACGATGACCGCCGCTGCTACAAAAAGAGCACGTCGGCCGATCAGCGGCCAGAGCAGCGACCGCACGTTACTTGTCAAAACGCTTAAGTTGTAGCCCGAAACGGCGATTAAATGAGTGAGTCCAACGGTTCGAAACGTATCGAGCAACTCAGGGTCAAGCTTTGCCCGATTGCCGATTAAGATTCCGGTCAAGAGCGAGCCATGCGGCTCGGGTAGCGCCAAAAATATCTGATCAATAATCGCCGTTCGCAGTCGTTCCAACCAGCCAACCAACCCGGAGAGCGCTTCTAACGGAAACCATGTTTCCCCGCCCGTTACTTGCCACAACACTAGTCCGCCACTGATGCCAAGCGCACCCACGCTGACCGTTTCGATCCGTTCATCTTGTCCGCTGAGTAATAAAACGAGCCAGAGCGCCCCAACCCACAGCAATATCGTGGTTGGCACGCTGATGTGCGAACCGATCACTGTACCGACGACGATCGAGACCCAAAACAAGACAAACTTCTGCGAGTCACTCGGCGCGTACCGCATATAGTATTGATACGCCGAAACTAGAAAAATGACTACAAATCTCCTACACTTGTTCCGTTATGTCTGCCAAAAAGAAGCCCCAGCATCGTCAACCGACCAAAGATCAACTTGAGAAAGAGTTGGCCCAACTCCGTCACGCGCTCGAAATTAGTGAAGAATCTCGCACTCGTTTGGCCAGTGACTACGCCAATCTCGAGCGTCGGATCGAGCAAGAAAAAGCCGAGATCAGCCAACGCGCCGGCGCTCAGTGGCTCGCCAAACTGTTTCCGATTATGGACAACTTCTACCGTGCCGCGACGCACGCTCCAACGATCTCAGCCGATGGCGTCTTGGACGAAGACGAGCTTGGCAGAATTCACAGATACTTCGTCGGCCTCAAACAGATTGAAAAGCAGCTTGAAGAAACGTTAGCCCAGGCCGGCCTGACACGCATTAAAACTAAGGGCGAGCATTTTGACGCCAATTTGCACGAAGCGATCTCCTATGAGCCAAGCGACTTACCGGCTGAAACAATCATCGACGAAGTTGAAGGCGGCTGGCTCTTGAACGACACCGTTCTCAAGCCCGCCAAAGTTCGCGTCTCCAAGGGCTAAGCTAGCCATTGACAAATGTAAAGGAAACTTTACAATTTTTCTTAGAACAAAACTTTATAGGAGGCTGTAAGCTATGGCAAAAATTATTGGAATTGACTTAGGCACTACCAACTCGGCTGTTGCTGTCATGGAAGGCGGCAAGGCTAAAATGATCCCGACCGCAGAGGGCGGCAATCTTGTGCCCTCGATCGTCGCGATCTCCAAAAAGAACGAGCGGCTCGTTGGTCAACTGGCTAAACGACAGGCTGTCACCAACCCAGAGAACACTGTTTTCTCAGTCAAGCGTTTGATCGGTCGTAAGTTTGAAGACGAAGAAGTGCAACGCGACATCAAGTTGATGCCGTACAAAATCGTTAAAGCCGGTGACGGCGTAAAGGTCAAAATGGGCGATAAGGAATACACGCCACAGGAAATCTCCTCGATGATTTTGGCCAAAATTAAGACCGACGCCGAGGCCTATCTCGGCACCAAAGTCGACGGCGCCGTTATTACTGTGCCGGCCTACTTCAACGACTCCCAGCGCCAGGCCACCAAAGACGCTGGTCAAATCGCTGGCCTGGAAGTGAAGCGTATTATCAACGAGCCAACCGCCGCCGCGCTCGCCTACGGCCTGGGCAAAGAAAACAAAAAAGACCAAAAGATCGCCATCTACGACTTTGGTGGTGGTACGTTTGACGTCACAATTATCGAAGTTGGCGAGGCTGACGGTGAGTCTTCGTTTGAAGTGCTTTCGACCAACGGTGACACCCACCTCGGCGGTGACGATATCGACAACGCGATCATGAACTGGATCGTCGACGAATTCAAAAAAACCGAAAACGTCGACCTGACTGGCGACGCCATGGCGATGCAGCGCGTCAAAGAAGCGGCCGAAAAAGCCAAGATCGAACTCTCAACAACTCAAGAATCTGAGATTAACTTGCCGTTTATTTCGGCGGACGCCGAGGGTCCGAAGAACTTGGTCATGTCGCTGACCCGCTCAAAGTTAGAAAATCTGATCGGGGACTTGGTTAAGAAAACCATTTCGATCTGCGAAGCGGCGATCAAAGACGCCAAGCTCTCAAAGTCGGACATCGACGAAGTCATCTTGGTTGGTGGCATGACTCGTATGCCGATGATTCAGGAGCTCGTCAAAGACGTGTTTGGCAAAGAGCCGTCGAAGGGCGTTAACCCTGACGAAGCGGTTGCGCTCGGCGCAGCGCTCCAGGGCGGCGTCCTCTCCGGCGAAGTCAAAGACATTCTCTTGCTCGATGTCACCCCGCTGACGCTGGGCTTAGAAACTATGGGCGGCGTGATGACGCCGCTTATCGCCCGGAACACCACTATTCCGGCAACTAAAACGGAAACGTTTTCCACGGCCAGTGACAACCAACCATCAGTCGAGATTCACGTTCTGCAAGGTGAACGACCAATGGCTGCCGACAACCGCACGCTCGGCAAGTTCCACCTCGATGGCATCCCGCCCGCACCGCGCGGCGTCCCGCAGATCGAAGTCACCTTTGACATCGACGCCAACGGTATCTTAAACGTCTCGGCTAAAGACAAAGCGACCAACAAAGAGCAGAAAATCACCATCACCTCATCCAGTGGCTTGAGCGATGCCGAAATTGAAAAAATGAAAGCCGACGCCGAGGCGCACGCGGCTGACGACGCTAAGAAGAAAGAGCTCGTCGAAGAGCGTAACAAAGCCGAAAATATGGTTCATCTCGCCGATAAGACGATGAGCGACGCTGGCGACAAAGTGAAACCAGAGGACAAGCGCGAAGTCGAAGACGCGGTGACTGCCCTTAAGGCTGTCATGCACAGTGACGACAAAGACAAGATTAAAGAATCATCTGACAAGTTGAGCGAGCTACTCCAAAAAGTCGGCGCCGCGATGTACGCACAGAACGCTGCCGAAGCACCAAAGCCAGAGGAAGAATTGCCGCAAGACGACGGCACTCCGGACACCAATCAGCCGGAGGAAGTAAAGTAAAGGAACAAACATGAAAGAGGCCTAACGGCCTCTTTCTCTATAAGATGGGCGTAGATCGGGTCAGACTAGATAGTTGGTTGGCACTTGCTGATACTGCTTTCAACGATTCGCGATCCCTTATGTTCCAAAAGATATCGGGAAATAAATTTAGCGAGCTCCGCGTGCCAGCTTTCTTGCTCCATTGGTCTATTGAGCTGTATCTGAAAGCTTTCTTATTGAACCTGGATATGCAAAAGCCTGGACATGACCTGATCTCCTTGTTTGATGTGTGTGAGAAAAATTGCCCTCAGATAAATACACAAAACTTCCGAACCGAAGGTTTTGACTTTGACCAAAGGCATTGGGTCAAGTCGATTAATCAGTTCGGGCATGACAGGGGGGGTTTTAGGTACCTCACCAGAGTGAATATTAACTCAAGTTTTTATCTGATGATCCATGAGCAGTTTGATGAGATGATCTCATTTATTAAAGGAGCGGTAGATTTGCGCAAGGATATAACTGGACTGATTGATCCCAAAATAGACTAGGGGCGGTTCTCTTAATATATTTAGTTCGTAAAACGTAATCTGAGCCTGTTGTAAAACAGTAAATGAATATCCATGGCGTAGAGCCGTCCTCTTCTACCCGTTAAACCCATAGCTACATCATTGACTCCGCAGGTCAGGAGTGACACAATGTGACGCGTCTTCGCACCCAGCATCCAAGGAGCACGTATGCCACACACAAAAGAATGGCCACCGTCCGTCACCGCACTTGTCACCGGCCTCGGCCATCGAGCAGACCGCCTCAACAGCCCAGGCGCTTCGGGGGTACCCGTTCTGAGCGCCGAAGAGCTTCGACCGCTCCTCCTTGTACAGGGATCGGCGAGCGATCAGCCGAGGCCAGCGCACCGCTCGATGGTGGAGATGATTCGACAGGCTGACGAAGGGGATCGAATTCCGTTCCGGGTTCAGTGCCTGGTAACTGCGGGGGACGAGGAGCAACCGTACGTTCTCTCGTTTCGTCTCGGTTGCCACCAGCTCTTCGATGTCTGCGCAACGGTCAGGACGTTGATGGCTTATTACGAAGCCAGAGAGGGCCTGCCGAGCGGCCTTGCCGACATCACCTCCGACTGGCTTGCCGAGAGAACCAATCGAGTCGGCTATGGCGACGATGAGATGGAGGAATCCCGAGACCGAGAAGGCAAGGAAGCGACCGAACTGGTTCGGAACGCTATCGTCGCCGTCAGCGACATCACTGAGGCGCCGTTGACCACGAGAATACTAGGCAGCGACAACCTCGCCTACTCCTCGCACCGTGCTACGGTGGCCGGTCGCGCCACCTGGCTGTTCTGCCAGACATACGGCAATCCGGTAGCCCCCAGCTACCGCCCTGAGCTCGCAACGCTGTTCGAATGTCGAGCTCGCGACCTCTTGGCGGAAGCGTTTATCGGTGAGGTTGGCTACAGGTTCGGTCTCAGCGGTGAGGGCAGTGGCGGTGCCTATCGCCAGCTCCCGGCCTCGAGGATACCGGGAGCCTTGACCCACTTGCCAACCCCGTCGATGATTCAACTCGGTGGGCCGCCCTCGCTCGAATGACAGCCCGTTCAGCGCCGCCGAGAAGTATCACCTTTCTCGGCGGCTTTTCTTTATCCATAATCGACTAGACGCTACCTGGGAACTCTGCAACAATTACCCAGTTTGGACATCACTAACGAATACCAAGACCAGTGCCACCCGACGCACCGAACTCGCTACTCCGACTCATCGCTCTACGACGAAGTTTGCGTTCTCTGTGGCGCTACCGATAACCCGTTGTTGTTTTTCGGAAGAAAATACTTCTACGGCAATTTGGTAAAGCCCTGCCCGGCGTCAGAGGAGAAGCGACAAGCCTACGACGCCACTCACCGCTAACCGCTCAACGCGAAGGTACCCCTTCGCGTTTATTTGTTTTACTGTCATGCTGATTCAAGAATGAAAGTATTAAAGTGGCTCGGAATTGTAGTTGGAACAATCATCCTCTTACTGGCACTTTTCCTATTCCAGCCGTGGGCGTATTTACCGCACAAACATATCGAAATTTCACTACCGTTTGCCCCCGAATACGACTCGCGGGTTAGCCTAATTCCTATGGGCGAAAAAATAGAACATAACGAAGCCAACGGTAACCCGGACGGTCACCCTGGTATCGATTTTGGGTTTATGGGTGTGACGCCCATAATCGCTTCGGCCGACGGTTGGGTCTTTATGGCAGGTAAAACTGAGGCGGGGTCGATTGATGTCACTACATACTCGGGCTTTTATAAAATCGAGTACAAAGAACTCAACACAATCGAGCCAGAAATTAAGCGATTTGCGAAAGTTAGAAAAGGCCAACTACTTGGCTATACCGGTCGCGACAAGATTATTGAAGGGCGCCCAACCAAAGAGGATGGTTCGGGACAAATCCACTGGGAGCTCGCCTCGGCGTCGCTGTTGATCGATAGATTATGCCCAATGGGCTACTTTGACGCCGAATCCAGGCGACGAATTGAGGCGATTTGGGATAGTGTCCCCGCCGATAGCCAATTCAAAAAAGATTACCCAGATATTTGCAGCGGCGTCTTCAAAGATAAAGAAGATTAGTTAACGCCCAGAAACTTAAACAGGTCGTATACCATATAGGCTGGCCAGACGAGTGCTTTTAGAAATCCAAAAAAGTATTCGCCAAAACCGCTGGCGGTCTGCCAGTAATAAATAATTGCGCCGATAAAACCTAAGCACCAAATCCAGCCGCCGCCGTTTTCGGCATACTTATTAATAACAATCGCTTTCTTTGGAACATTTATATTTACTTCTCGTACTTCGTTCATAAAAACATTGTAGCACGTAAAGCAAACTTGACATTTTTCGGGTAAAATATCTTTCGATATGCCACGCGATTACTACGATATTCTGGGAGTCTCCAAGGGTGCCAGCGAAGGAGACATTAAGAAAGCTTTCCGCGAGAAGGCTCATCAACTGCATCCCGACAAAGGCGGTGACAAGGCCAAGTTTCAGGAAGTCAACGAGGCGTACCAAGTTTTAAGCGACCCGCAAAAGCGGGCCCAGTACGACCAGTTTGGTCACGCCGGTGCGCGCGGCGGCTTTGGCGGTGCTCAACCAGGGGCTGGCGCCGGTGGTTTTGATTTTGGTGGCTTTAACGTCAACTTCGGTGGATCTGGCGGCGGTGGATTCGGCTCCATCTTTGAAGACTTATTCGAATCGGCCTTTGCTCAAATCCAGGTGCAACTTTCTATCTCCATCCCCCAAGCCGTACTTGGTGATACCGTCAGGTTTAAAACTAACTTTGGTGACGAGATCGAACTGAAGATCCCAGCCGGCGCTCAGGAAGGTCTCGCCTTTCGCTTCCGCGGCAAAGGTCAACAGACGCGCCGTGGGCGTGGCGACCTAACCGTCGTCCTACATATCGAGATCCCGAAGCGTCTTTCTCGCGAGCAACGTGAGCTGTACGAACGGCTGAAAAAGCTCGGCTAAGATTTGACACTCAACCTGGCAGGGGTCAAAGTATTGAAGAGGGGATGCAAGTACAAGCCGTGCCAAGTTGGGACCTCTTTCTAGCGATTTTTTTCATCGTCTCGATTGGGTATAGCTTTGTTTTACAGCGCGATAAGGTGGTGGTGACGCTTTTGGCGATCTACGCCGGTATCGTGATGGCGCAAGTCTTGGGCGCACCGCTGCAGCAGTTTTTTCAGGGAGACAAGGCGGTCGGCGATCAGTTATTTATTAAAGCGAATGCCTCACCCTTTACGGTCTCAGCCGGAATATTCTTACTGACGACCGTTTTAGTCTCGGTGCGCTCCGGAATGGGGAAGGGCTCGAGCGGCAAAGGTGCGTTATCGGCGTTTGAGTTAGCGATTTTTAGCTTTTTGAATTCAGCGCTGATCCTGACGGCGATTTTCTCGTTTATGGACCCCGCCGCTCAGCAACAATTTGCAACGACATCCAAGATCGCCCGCGTCTTCATCGACAAAGAGGCTTGGTGGTTTATTGCGCCGCTCATTGCGTTGGTCGCGACCGGCGGTATCGGCAAGAGCCGAAGCGACTACTAATTAAAGTGAAGGCCCGACGCGTTATGTTGCGTCGGGCCGGGGATGAGAGCTAGACCTTGCCGTTGTTAACGGCTCTGACGCGCTTCCTCCCTCTGCGCGGAGTCGTGCGCGGCGGCGGTTGGCGCAAGCCTCCCGTCTGAGCGGTGACAGACGGCCGAGCGGCCGGATCGACGAAGAAGTCGCTGAGTCTCCGTGGCATACGATACCTCTGCCGACACAGGCGTCAGCAGCCCGTTAATGGTACCAAGACCTCACTGACCGATCAAGTCTTTTCTATCGGGATGATTGAGTACTGATCGGATTTTCGGGTAAAATAGCCAGTAGTTCTGAGTAGTCATGGGCCGGTAGCTCAGTGGTAGAGCAGGAGCCTTTTAAGCTCTGTGTCGTGGGTTCGATCCCCACTCGGCTCACGAGAAAGTACAGGTTCTGCCTGTGCTTTTTCGTGTCCTGGGAGCGAACAGCGAATGAAATGAGCGGGTTCGACTGCGAGCAAATGGAATTTGCGAGAAGTGGAGTCGCTTTAGCGACGTAAATCCCCACTCGGCTCACTTATCTATATCGATTCGGCGGTTGGTGATTCTTCCCGACGATGTTGAATGTGCTTGAAAGCGCTTGTAGCCGCAACCGATCCCATCGCCGCGGCAGTGATATCTTGCTTAAAGTGGCCGAAGAAATTGGTGACGTCGCCGGCAGCATAGATGCCGGGAACGTTGGTCTCCATCATCGCATTAACCTTAATGAACCCGAGCTCGTCGAGCTCGACGCCAACGTCGTGGGCCAGCCCGACCTCAGGTATCGAACCGATCTCGACAAAGAGGCCGTCGACCGCCAACTCCCGACCGTCGTTTAGTAGTAGCGATTCGAGACGTTGCTGGCCACGAAGCTCTTTAATTGACGTATTGTACTGGATTTCGATCTTATTGCCGAAATACTTCTTGATTTTCTCGTAGTTAAACGGCTCGGCTTTAATCTTGTCACTGCGAATGAGCCAGTAAATTTTTTGAGCGTACTGGATGGCAAGGTTCAGACCCTTGACGGCCGAGTCACCGGCACCGACAACGGCAACGATCTTCTCTTTGTAGAGCGGACCATCGCAGGTCGTGCAATAGTGGACGCCTTTCCCTTCGGCGAATTCTTTCTCGCGAGGAAGGTCGAGCAGTTTTCGAGCGGCGCCACAGGCCAGCACAATCGCCTTTGTCTCAATCTCCCGGCCTTCCTCCGTTCGGGCTAAAAAGAAATCACCGTTCCTCTCAAGACTCACAACTTTATCGGTTACGATCTCAGCGCCGATCTTTTCAGCCTGTTCCTTAACCTTAACCATCAGATCGTAACCGTCTATCGCCAAGTAGCCGGGGTAGTTTTCGATCGTCCAGGCGGTTGAGGTAGCGCCGCCAAACTCATGACCAATGACCAAAGTTTTGAGGTTATACCGCGCCGCATATACAGCAGCGCTCAGACCGGCCATGCCAGAGCCAATAACAAGAACGTCGGGTTGCATCATCTCACCAGCATAACCACAAAATCTTGGCAGCGAAAAGAGTCGGGACGCATTGGCACTCGGATACGCTTTGCTACAATACACAAAGATGTCGAAGTCGATTCGCAACACAGTATTCACCGCAGCACTGCTGGCGCTCACCGGTTTCGGTGTTTCCTGGAACGAGGAGGTCGCTCGACAACAAACCCCGGTGGCGATCGGTCAGTCAGTTCTGGCGGAATTCAGCGGCCGGGAGCAGACGACTGGCACCTTACAGCTCGAGACCGAACTCTCTCGAGACACCGTTCTGCTCGGACAGTATCAGGTTGTCACTATTCGAACAGCGCCGTTCGCCGAACTTGATCTTGCGCTACAACGCCCGACCGGAGAGTTTGATACTCATCTCACGCGGCAGGCCGAGGCCGACGAGCTTGGCGTCTACCGATGGCGTTTTCTCATCAACGACTTTGAACTGGTTGGTTCGCCGATTGTCCTGGTCAAAGCCGGCGCCGGCGATCAGTATGCGGCCAGCCGACGCAGTTTTACAGTTCAGACCTGGAGTTCAGCTGAACCGATGGAGGAAGCGCGGCACCCGATCATCCCATGACGCCACCAAAGATAGTCGCCATCGGGGGAGGGAGCGGCCTCGCGATGCTTCTGCGTGGCCTAAAGAAATACCGCGCTGAGCTGACTGCGGTGGTTACGATGACGGATAACGGCGCGTCAACCGGCCGTTTGCGCCGTGAAACCGGCATCCTCCCGCCCGGCGATATCCGTAACTGTTTGACCGCTCTCGCTAAAGACGAAGAGCTGGCAACACGGTTATTCCAGTACCGGTTTAAGCAGGGGCGGGGCTTGAGCGGTCACAGTCTCGGCAATCTGCTCCTCCTCGCTCTTTCGGATATTACCGGGGACTTTGAATCAGCAGTCGAAGCCAGCAGTAAGATTTTGGCCGTCAAGGGGCGCGTTATACCCGCCACGCTCGATAACGTCCACCTGACCGCTGAGCTGGGCAACGGCCAGACAGCGCTCGGTCAGGTGGACATCTCGGTCCTTGGGCATCGCTACAAAATCCGGCGCGTTAACCTCTTACCACCCGACGCCACCGGCCACCCGGCAGCGGTCGCGGCCATTCGCGAGGCGGATCTCGTCCTGGTTGGACCCGGTAGTTTTTACACCAGCGTCGTACCCAGCTTCCTCATCCCCGATATTCGTTCGGCATTTGAGGAGTCGTCAGCGCGTAAGATATATATCTGTAACGCCTCAACAGAACGCGGTGAGACCGAGGGTTTTTCCGTCGAAGATCACATCGAAACGCTCAGGCAATACGTCAACGGTACACGTTTTGATGGGGTTCTAGTCAACGAAAGAATTCTCACCGTTGCCAAAAATGAGGGGAAACTAGGCTCGGTTCGCAATATCACGACCGATCAACCGGCGATCAGCGGAATGAAAGTCTATCTCTACGACCTAGTCAACGAGTCCAAGCCGCTCTACCACGATTCGATCAAACTTGGAGCCGCCTTGGCTGAGGTTGCCGAGGGGCTCGGCCTTAGCTTGAACCGGTCTTCGTCTCGCTAATCGTCCCGGTCACTGGGTCGATGAGAAAGGTTTGGTTGAGCGGGCTAGGGGGAATTGACTCAACGTAACGAGCGCTGAGCAATTCGTCCGCGTTTTTCGGGTACCGTCCGATCTCGCTGTAAAAGCGCCTGGTCGCGTCCTCGAGCATGAAATAGATATTGAGGTGCTCGACATACTTCGCCGCCCGCTCTCGGGCGAATTCGGTTTCGCCGGTCTCATAAATTGTTTTAAAGAGCTGGTAGGCGGTCTGCCTCGAATTAGCTTCTTTGTAGTAGATTGCCGCAAAGAGCTTGGTGATGGCGGGAGCGCCTTGTTTGGTAGCGGCCCGCTCAAACTCAGCGGCAGCGGCGGCGTAGTCTTTCTTGCTGATATGATACACGAGCCCGGTGTAGTACGGCATCTCCCAGCGCTCCGGGAGGCGATCCTGTCCTTTTTTACCCAATGCGATTGCTTCGTCGACAAAACCTTCACCCGGGAGAATGAGAAGACCAGTCTGATAGGCGGCGGTAAAACGCGGGGAAAGTTCGGTGACAAGGTGAAACATCTCAGCTAACTTCCGATATTGACCGCCCGGATCACCGCCGCCGTAGTACTGGATGATTTTGAGCCAATACCAGTCAGCCATGAATTCCGTCGCGCCAAAGCTTGTCAGTCGAGCGTTGGTTGGAGAAGGCGGCTGCGGTTCGATGAAGTAGTTCAGCGACACCTCAACTTTTGCAGTGGAGGACGAATAAAAACGTTGTGCATCCAGGTTGATTTGGACAACATATGCAAGCACGAGAGCGATGAGCGCGAGGTATCCTGGCGAACGAAAGAACGGCCTAGAACTCATGGCGACGGATAATTGCGATGCCGAAGAGGAGCAACGCGCCGGTGTATACGACGGCGTAGGCCGCTCCCCATCCAACAAACACCCAGTCAACCGGCGCGCCAAAAACCACTTCGTTCCGGAGGTTAAACTTTTCCAGGTTCGGAAAAACGTAATACACAAACTGAATAATCGACCCAACGATCGGCGCGCTCTTTTCGGAGATAGCCAGCAGCACTGTGCTAGCGTGACCGATGAGCGCTAAGCAAAAAGTGTAGATCGCGCTGGAGAGCGGCGCGGTAAAACTGCTAAAGAGCATACCGACTGCCGTGAGAAGCCAAGCCTCAAACAGCATTAAACCGATCGCAACCACCTGGATGGCACTGACTGTGTTGGTCTTGAGGGCAACGAGACCAAGAAACGCGGCTCCCATCACAGCCGTTACGACTGTCAAAGTGAGTGCGAGTCCGAGGAACTTACCTAAGTAGAAGGCGTCGCGGCTAACTGGTTTAGTCAGAACCATATAAATAGTCTTGCGCTCAACTTCTCGGTAAACCAGCTGTGTGCCGATAAAGATGGTGATAACGAGAAGAAAAACGAGCATCGCTGTGAGCCCAAAGTTTTGAATAACGCGAGTTTCCTGGCCGAGTGAGACAGATCCAGCGAGCCAGCTTCCGGCAATCGCAAGAACAGCAAACGCGAGAAGTGAGTAGAGAATTCGATCGCGGATCGTTTCTTTAAATGTGTTTCGGGCGATCGCGAAGACTGTATCACGCATGTTGTTTTGCCAGTTTAACGAAGTATTCTTCCAATGTTTTGGCCTGTCCGCGGACCAGCTTCTTTGGGGCATCTTCGGCCACTAAACGTCCGGCAATAATAATACCGACTCGGTCACAGAGCTCTTCGACATCGCTTAAAATATGTGAGCTGAAGAAGACCGTCCGGCCTTCTCTTTTTGCTTTGAGGATAAGTTTTTTGAAATCAAGACGACCGATCGGATCGAGGCCGTCGAGCGGTTCGTCGAGTACTAAGATAGCCGGATTGTTCATCAGAGCCACGGCAAATCCAAGCCGTTGGTGCATGCCTTTAGAGAACGTTCGAACAGGTTCATTGGCGCTTTTCTCGAGCCCGACTTGCCGCAAAAGCTCCTCGGAACGTTGTGTAATTGTTGGGGCATCGAGCCCGAACAGTTCCCCGACAAAGTGAAGAACTTCCACGGCCTTGAGGTGACGATAGAACTGAGGGTTCTCGGGCATAAAGCCGATTACTGCTTGAGCCTCAACCGAGCCGGCTGCGTACTTACCGATCGTAATCTTGCCCTCATCGGCGAAAAGAAGGCCAGCAACCATCTTAACTGTCGTTGTTTTTCCGGCGCCGTTTGGTCCGAGGAAACCGTAGACTTCTCCTTTCTTCAGGCTGAGTGAGAGGTTTTGCACGACGGGTACGTCGCCTCTGGTCTGGTAGAATTTCTTTGCAACTCGCTTTAGGGTTAGCATCGGAGCTCAAAATAGCAAAATGATACCGAATAATCTACTCGTCGCGATCGTCGGCCCGACTGGATCAGGAAAAACTGCATTAGCAAGCAGTCTAGGTCGACGCTTTAATGGCGTCATTCTCTCGGCGGACTCGCGTCAAGTCTACCGGGGACTGGACGTGGGTACCAATAAAGAAGGGGCTGTCGCCCGATGGCACGGCCAGCCGGCGCGGATAATCGATGGGGTGCCTCAGCTGCTTATTGATATCGCCGAGCCGGGGCAGCGTTTCACTCTGTACGACTGGTTACAAACGGCCCGAGAGGCGCTTGAGTTGGTCTGGTCGCACGGCCACCTGCCGATCGTTACTGGTGGCACGGGGTTATACGCTACCGCCTTACTTGATGGTTACCAACCAGGCGGCGGTCGTTACGCCAAGACGACCGAGTTGGCTCGGTTTCGCTCGTTGGTGCTTATGCCAGACGTTGATCGCACGGTACTGTACCAACGGTCTGATGATCGTTTTGAGCGGATATTCGACGAGCTGATTAAGGAGGTCAGTCATTTGGTGGAAGCTGGAGTGACTCACAAGTGGCTTCAATCGATCGGCCTGGATTACCGGTTTGCTAGTTACTACCTAACGCGGCAGATGAATCGTGAGCTGGCGATCACTCAGTTTCAGCAATCGAGTCGACAGTATATTCGTCGCCAGCTGACATGGTGGCGTCACCACAACTCTCCTCGACTTGTCACGGGTACGGCTGACGCGGTCGATCGTGTTACTAATTTTATCTCTGGGGCAGAATTTGATACGGTTTAGCTAATGTTCTGTCCGTTGTGTGAGGGGGGCTTCGAGTCAGTCACGATTCGAATGGCAGAGGGTTCGCCGCGCCACGCGCGGCGGTGTTCGCAATGCAGCGGCTTCTGGTTTGACGCCCGCGGTGATGAAGGCTTGTCGCCGGAGGCAGTCGCCGACCTGGATATTCCGCAACCGAATTATTCCTTACGTCATATGGCACTCTCCTGCCCAGTTGATCAAACGCTGTTAGAGCAGGCAGACCACGAAGCCGGCCCGACCGGACTCAAGGTCTGGTCCTGTCCCGACTGTCACGGTGTCTTCTATCCTCGGGGGCAGTTGGCCTTGTTCTATAAATGGGCGGGCGCTCAGGGGATGCCAACGCTCGTCGCGCCGCGCACCCGAGCAGCGCTGGCTATAATGCTCACCGTTCTCGGCGGCGTACTATCATTTGCTTCTGTTGGATCGTCTGGCTTTCAAGCAGCAGTAACGGAGCCGCTTCCGGGTACCGGTCCCAATATAGTAACTCTTGTACTAATTATCTTAACCTATCTATCAGGAACGATTCTGGCGGTTCTCGGCCGACGACTGCCAACTATTCTGATGGGGTGGGCGATTATCAGCATCTGCCTTTTCGGCTTTTTTGTCGTCATTTTTGCGCCGTAAAGCTGGGGCGAGCATATGGCACTCACCAAGCTTCCGTCGGTTGTCGCCGAGGGAATCTCTGCGGTTCCCGTCGGGGTCGAAGTTGATGTCGCACCTGGTTTGCCCAGCTTTGTCGTTGTCGGCCTCGCAGATAAGGCCGTCGAAGAATCGCGTGAACGCGTTCGAGCAGCAATAAAGCATAATCGCTACACATTTCCGCTCTCTCGAATTACTGTCCATCTCGCGCCGTCAGAAAAAAAGAAAACCGGCGTTCATTTTGACCTACCGATTGCGCTCGGGATTCTAATCGCCGACGGCCAGCTTACTACAGTTAACGAGGCTGACCAGACACTGTTCCTGGGCGGGTTATCGCTGGATGGCGTACTGCAGCCGATTAACGGAGCGCTGATCTTCGTGGAATGGGCTAAGAAACGTGGCTTTCATCGAGTTGTCTTACCTGTGGATAACGTCGGGGAGGCGCGTCTCATTGACGGGATCCAGTGTATCGGCTGTACCAATCTCCAGGAGGTCCTGGGATTACTCGCTGGTGAGCTACCCTCACAGGAAAGTGTCTCAGCTCCGCCACGCAAGAGAAGGGTGGGAGTAGCCGACGAATGGTCGCAGATCAAAGGGCAAGAAAAAGCAAAACGCGCGGCAATAATAAGCGCTGCAGGTGGCCATAATCTTCTGATGGAGGGGCCGCCGGGGGCCGGCAAGACGTTATTAGCCAGAGGATTGCGCTCGCTTTTGCCGCCGCTCACCCACGAAGAATTATTGGAAGTAATTAAACTGCAAAGCGTCGCCCAGGAGCTAAAGGTCGATCCGTCCGCCGAGTCGGTGGTGCGACCGTTCCGCTCCCCTCACCATTCGGCGAGTCACATCTCGATCATCGGCGGCGGTACCAACCCTCGACCGGGAGAGATTTCGCTGGCTCACCGTGGCATACTCTTTCTCGACGAATTGCCCGAGTTTCCTCGCCAAGTACTTGAAGCTTTGCGTCAACCGCTTGAAGACGGCGAAGTTCACGTCTCACGAATTAGCGGCTCTGTCCGATACCCGGCAGCCTTTACCCTGATCGCGACCATGAATCCGTGCCCGTGCGGGTGGCTGCACTCCAAAGAACATCAGTGCCGATGTAGCCCTCACCAGATTGCTCAGTATCGAAAGAAGATCAGTGGGCCGATATTGGATCGGATCGATCTGTGCGTCGTACTCGAAGCCGTTCCGCTGTCTGATCTACGGAGCAGTACGGTACTGCCGTCGGATCTAGACACCCTTCAAGCGCGGGTCAGTCGCTGCTGGCGGCAACAGTTGAAGCGCAACGGCGGTTGTCTGAATACATTCTTAACCGCAGAGAAGACGCATGATATCTGCCGGATCTCAGACGATGCGCAGACGCTTCTCGAACAAGCAGCAAAAAAGTTTGTTATCACAGGTAGAAGCTACCATAAAATCTTGAGAGTCGCCCGAACAATCGCCGATCTGGCCGAATCAGAAGATATCTCCGTAGCGATGATTGCCGAAGCGCTCCAGTATCGCTTTAGCACGGCAGGCGGTTTAGAGTAAAAGGATGGAACACGAAAAGGCCGGCGGCCCACTTAAAGTAGCGGTCGACCTTTTTGTGATCTTACTTATCTTGGCCGCGTTCACAATGAGTATTATTTTCTTTGTTCGCAACCTGAACACCGGTAACGCAGCCCTGGAGCAGACAAGCCTACTCCCCGAGTCGCGACAGATCGTAGATCTGATCGCCCAACTGGTTTAGATACGGTGACTGTCGATCGCTGATCACCACAGCGGCTAGTAAGAGGGCGATAATGACTGTTGAAATGAGGCTTCGCCGCATCTCTGTCCGCGTACTCGTATCTGGGAGAAGCGCCGTTGGTGGGAGTGGTTCGGGAAGTTCGGCGGTAGCCGGTCGGGAAGCGCTGGGGGCGCCGGGGATACTGAGCGCTGATTTTTGGTTGAGCGATTGCAGTTCGGCGCGCTTGGCGAGCAAGGCCTTGATATTGCGTTTACTCTTCTTTGGCATCGTACGGAGCGATCGTAACGGGTTATCCTGATCGAGGCAAGTGATTGCTTTTTTGCCCCCCAACCAGTAAAGTAGGGAAACATGCGGCGGTTCTCCTCCTCAAGGAGGATCCGACTTCCGCTTGGATTGCGGCAGTAGTTCAGCTGGTAGAACGTCTCCTTGCCATGGAGAAGGTCGCCGGTTCAAGTCCGGTCTGCCGCTCAGTAATACATTGCGAATAAAAAGATGCCGCCTGGTCGAATGAGACCAGGCGGTTTCTTGGGTTGCGCCGTTAGGCGCGGGCGCCGACTGCTTCGGCCGGGCTGTCCTGGATCGCTCGAATCCCAAACCTTTCGAGCCACAGCCGTAGTTCTGCCTGGAGAAACGGACCGGCCACCTTTTTCTCCTTAGCGATTTCGAGGAACCGCTCGAACCGCCCGAACAATGCTGGGTCAGCCGCCTCTACGCCGTCCGACGTAGCACGAAGTGTGACTTCGAACTCGGCGTCAGGCTGACTACTGAGCGGATTGCTCCGCAGACGGATCGTCAGGCGACACATTTGTCGCACGTCGTCTTCAACAACGAAAGTGATGCCCTGGCGTTGAACCAAGACAGCTGCGCCCAGTCTTTCGACGCGGATCGGCGGTGGCTCTTTGCTAGCCAACGAACGGGGGAGAGACTTGACGATGCTAATGAGCGCATCGAAGTCTGGTGCACTTTCGGCCTGCTGGCGAAAGCGCCCCTTCTGCACGTCAAAGCCGATGATGGCAAGCGC